>JAUHXN010000264.1 GCA_030426865.1 bacterium
AATTAAATCACTTCCATCTAAACATTTCCTGATAGAAATAGCACTTTTCACAGCTCCTTGGAATCCACGTACTTCATGTAATTTTTTATTATATGGTTTCATATTTGCCATTAGTGCCTCGAGAGACATTGCTGCTGCTATTTCAGCGTGCTTTATAAGCTTCTTAAAATCATATAAATGAATCGAACTCATAGCTGTTAGTAGATTAGAACCATTTATAAATGCTAATCCATCTCTTGCTTTTAGCCCTGGAATAGGTATACCAGCTCGTTCAAATGCAACTTTGCCAGGTAATAATTCACCTTGATAATAAGCTTGACCTTCTCCTAACATCAACAGCGCAGCTTGTGCCATCGGTGCTAAATCACCGCTCGCTCCAACAGAACCTTTTTGACATACAAAAGGTGTTACACCTTTATTAAGCATATCTACAATAGTTTGTGTGATTTCTAACCTACACCCACTATGTCCGTTAGAATGTACATTAATTCTTCCTGCAAGTGCACCTCTTACATATTCAACCGGGGCAGGATCACCAATACCGGCCGAATGATTGTAAATTAAGTTTTTTTGGAATTGTTCTAATTGTTCATCATTTAATACTATTTCTGAGAATTCACCAATACCAGTGTTTACGCCATACATTACTTCGTTTGCTTCAATCTTTGATTCAAGAAAAAGCCTGCATTTTTTAATTTTTTCAACACTTTCATCTGAAATTTTTACCTTGGCACCATTTCTTGCAATATCTACAATTGCATCTATTGTTAGATTATTTCCGTTTAACTCATATACTTTTGACATAATTACCTCATTTATTCTGCTAATTTAAGAAAACCATCTGTTAACCAATTAGCAATTGCTTGTCTATTATTTTTTTCTACTAATCTAATTTGATCTTGTTCATTTTGAATATTTCCTAGTTCAATATAAACTGTCACAGGAACAGTATTTCTGAGCATATATAGTCCTCTAGCTGAGACAGAACCGTTATAACCTCTACCAGGTTGGGCTGCTTTATATTTTTCTTCTATAGTCTCTAGCAAAGTATTAGCTATAACTTCTCCACGTTTAGAATTTTGATTATGATAGAAAAATATATCTATTCTTCTATTTTTATTTTCTCTACTATCTACGTGAATAGGTACAACAATATGTTCTTTGGCACTTTTCTCATTTTTATAATATTCATTATTTATTACTTCAACTCTTTTCTTTAATCTAGCAAGTTGTTTTCTTGGAATTTCTTGATTACCGTAATAGACTTCATCAAAACTATTATTCAAATATACATCGTCTCGAATACCATCTTGCTTATCCTGAACAATTATTTTTACGGTTGCTCCGTGTTCCATAAGACTTTTAGCTAATCGTAGTATTATATCATAAGCATACTCATCTTCATGTAGTTCTTTACCATATCTTCTACCAATTGCCCCAGGATCAGGACCGCCATGTCCACAAACTAGATAGTAGATATTATCTTTAAGTTTATGGCTAATCTCTTTTACTTCTTTATAACGTTCACCAAAAAGCGGTTCTATATATGTTTGTAAACCCCTCTTTTTAGTAGTAGTAATTGCGTTATTATCAACAACATTTTCTCCTTCTTTTAAAAAGAAAGAAACTTCAGGAACCCACAATTGCTTATCAATTCTGTAATTATTACTCTTCACTCCTTTAGAGAACAATAAATCATTATAATCTTGTAACTTAACTGCATATTCGTAGTCTGAGTTACCTATAGTAGAACGTATTGATTTACTATTATACTCATAAACATAGATTGGAAGCTTATACTTAACTCCTAAATACAGAGAATTACTTGATCCAAGTTTAGATTGATTTAAACTATTAAATATAGATAGATTATTCTCAGTATAGTCCAATCTATAACGTTGGAATATAGTTTTCAACCCATCACCATTTTGAGGGAGTATTTCTAAATACTCTTTACAAATAGATGGAGTGGCATTTAGTATTATAGTAACTATTAAAATTCTAAATATATTCATAGAATAAGGCATTTAATTATCTACTAATTTAAAAAATCAATCTTCTATCGAATAACAATTAGTACTAAATTTTCGAATTGTTGATAATTAGTATCTGTTCTAGTAATTAATTACTAAGAAATTGCTCTAAATGCCTAAAAAATATTATTTTGTGTCTTCAAAAATGTCAAATAAGTAAAATAAAGATAAATAATAATGGAATTGTTAGAAAAGATAATATCACTCTCTAAAAGAAAAGGTTTTGTATTCCAATCATCTGAGATATATGGCGGACTTAACGGATGTTGGGATTTTGGACCTCTTGGTGTAGAGTTACTAAAAAATATAAAAGATGAGTGGTGGAAAGCGATGACATATAGAGATAATATAGAAGGTCTTGATGCTTCTATATTGATGCATCCACGTACTTGGGATGCTTCAGGTCACACAGTTCAATTCTCTGATCCTATGATTGATAATAAAACCACTAAAAAAAGATTTAGAGCTGATAATTTGATAGAAGAAGAGATCCAAAAACTTCTAAAAAAAGGTAAAACAGAAAAAGCTGCAGAATTAGAAAAGAAATTAGAATCAGCTAAAGAAAATGAAGATTATTATAATATAATAATTGAAGCGGATATACACGATAGTGGAAGTAGGGAATGGACAGAAGTAAAGAATTTTAACCTTATGTTTAAAACATTTGTAGGGCCTGTTGAAGATTCGTCAAATACAGTTTATCTTAGACCTGAGACAGCACAAGGTATATTCGTAAATTTTAAAAATGTGATGGAATCTGGCAGACAAAAAATTCCGTTTGGTATAGCTCAAATAGGTAAAGCTTTTAGAAATGAGATAAATACTAAAAACTTCCTATTCCGTACAAGAGAATTTGAACAAATGGAAATGCAATATTTTGTTAAACCTGGAACTGAAAAAGAAAGCTTCGAACATTGGCAAAAAGAAAGATGGAATTGGTATGTTAGTTTAGGAATGAAGGAAGAGAATCTACGTTGGCATGACCATGAAAAATTAGCACATTATGCGAACTTTGCCTCAGATATCGAATTCAAATTTCCATTTGGATTTGGAGAAATGGAAGGTATCCATTCACGTACAGACTTTGATTTACTAAAACACCAAGAGTATTCTGGAAAGAAGTTAGAATATGTTGATACTGTAAATGGTGATAGATTTGTTCCATACGTAATTGAAACTTCAGGTGGTGTATCACGTTCATTTATGGCTTTTCTTTGTAATGCTTATGAAGAAGAAGTTATCAGAGATGGTGAAAAAGAAGATGTAAGAACAGTATTACGATTTCATAAAAAATTGGCTCCTATTAAAGCAGCAGTATTTCCATTGGTTAAAAAAGATGGAATGCCTGAAATAGCAAAAGAAATTTTCAATGATATTCAGACAACATTTAAAGCACAATATGATGAGTCTGGTGCTGTTGGAAGAAGGTATAGAAGACAAGATGAAATTGGTACTCCATATTGTATTACAGTAGATGGACAATCTGTTGAAGATGGTACAGTAACTATTAGAGATAGAGATACTATGGATCAATTTAGAATCCATAAAGATGAAGTTTTAGCATATCTAAAAAGTAACATTTAATATTAGAATTGAAATTTTATAAATATATAATCCTTTTCTTAATTCCTTTCACATTAATATGTGCAAAGAAAGAAGATCAATATTTTGATATATATAATTCACTAAATACTTTTGGAAGAGCTTACGAGCAGCTTAACAATAGGTACGTTAATGATGTTGATCCTAATGAGTTAATTAAACAGTCAATCATTGGAATGGTTTCGGAATTGGATCCATATACAAGATTTGAAGAAAAAGAAGGTGAATCACAATCTGATTATTTATCTACAGGTTATTACATCGGATTTGGTTTTACTGTAGATAAAATTAACAATAAGAATACTATCGTAAAAGTAAGGGAAGGTTACCCTGCGGATAAAGCAGGATTAAGAATTGGAGATGAACTAATATCAATTGATAGTATTTTTGTTGGAAAGCTTAATCAAGACTCTTTACACAAAGTGTTAGTTGGTAAATCAGGTACTAAAGCATTATTTCGGTATTATAGACTAGGAAATAAAGACACGAATGAAGTGGAGATAGTTAGGACTGAAGTAGTTGTAAAAGATGTTCCTTTCCAAAAAATAATTAGGGATTCAATCGCTTATATAAAGTTGGATCAATTCTCTGTAAAAGCAGACTTCGCATTTAGAAAAGCTCTACGTGAACTTG
>JAUHXN010000265.1 GCA_030426865.1 bacterium
ATCGTTGCAAAAGTGTGTGAGAAATACAACAGTTAGTATTTTTGAATTTATAGTGCTCCCTCTCCTTGTTTACTTTGATTATCTCTATTAATTACTCAGGCTTGTATGGCTCTACTAATACAACTTCTTCGCGTCGTACCACTACGGCACCGGGGTTGGCTCCTTTGGGCTTACTTACATATTTCTTCTGCGTGTAAGCTACTGGCGCAAGATTAGAAGTCTTTGCTTTGGAATAATATGCTGCTATTGCGGCAGCTTCTTTTATTATTCCTTTGCTTGGCTCTCGCCCATCTACTCTTATTACACAATGTGAACCACCTACTCCACGTGCGTGAAGCCAAATATCATTTGGTTTGGCAAACTTCATAGTAAGCTCGTCATTGTTCTTTGCATTTTTACCTACATAAAGTATAAAATTCTCACTTAGCTCATATTTCTTGAACTTCTCTTCTTTTATCTCTGGCCCTTTACGTTCCACTATGTCACCTAATACTTTTCTATTATTTACCAATATCTCTTCTAATTGTCTTACATCGTTTGAGTTTTCAATTGCTTCTAGTAAACGATTCTTTTCATTGAAACGAGATTCTAATTCTGGTAGTTTAGCTTTTGCAATTGATCGTTCTTTCAATACATTCGACGACTTTTTAAAGTATTTTTGTGCATTGTCTAGTAGATTTAGTTTTTCATCAATTGGTATTTTTATATTACTCCCATCCCAATCCAATAGCTCTATTTCTTTACCAGACTTAATTTTGGGGTTCGGCTGCGATATTAATAATTCTGCATAATGGCGCAACTCATCGGATTTCTTTTCTCCATCTTCCAATCTATTTATTCGTTCGATTGCAGTCTCATCTTTCTTTATTAGCTTTTCTAGCTTACTAATAGATTTCTTTTTTAGTTCTGTAATTCTCTTTTTACTTACTTCTCTTACGAATTTTGTTCTTATTCCTTCGCTAATAGATTCGCACTTCTTATGTAACTCATACCCATCTAATTCTATTAATGATAATACATACTTTTCATCACTAATTCTATATACATAGGATTCCTTTGATCTAGCAATTTTATAATAGTATTTATCTATTTTTTCTTCTTGTTCACTAATATCTATATCTTTGAGTAAAGTTTTTTTATCTATATTGTGTTTATGTAAATAGTTTTCAGTATAATACTTACCGAAATAATACTTACATTTTTTTAGGGCGTCCGAAAAAAAAGTACTCTCATCAAAATCCGAAATACTTTTTTGCTCGTTAGTGTTAATAGAGATTCTGGTACCAATCTCATTATAATTGTTCAGACTATGTATGATTTTATCTTTTTTATTAGTGATTAATAAATCTGATTTATTGTGTCCGAATAAAAAGAAATATAGATTGTGACTTTGAGTGGAAATAACTAATATTCTGTCTTCGTTAACTTGATTGATATTAGTTATTGTCTCACCAACTAGATTTCCGAAAAGATCTTTGGTATTTGCTTTGGCTCGATTATGCTTATCTCGAATTAACAGTCTATCATAAGGAGAGTTCGTTGAAAATTCTAGGAATAAGACCGATTCACCATCAGTGATTTCTATTATAAGCAAGCCTTTTTCTTGAGTATATAGTTGGCTTAACTTATAACCGACAATCGATTGTAATTCGTCTGTAAGTGCTGATATAGTTGCTTTGTGATTAATCATAGATTATTGGCACGGAATTCTCATTATGTATATTATAGTTATTTGTATAAATTTGTTTGACAATATGTCAGCAATTAAACAACTAACAAAGTTAAATTGAAAAATTATTGTATTAAGTGAAACTTTTTTCAGTTTAATGTGTTTATATAACTAAATAAGAGTGAAAAAGTCTTATTTAATTTTAAGTTGGAATTAAACAGAGGTATATGATGGATTTAGCAGTTCAAATAGAAGAATTATTTAAGAATGATAGAAAGAAATTCCTAGGTTTTATCCGTAAAAGAGTAAGATCACAGGAAGAAGCAGAAGATATATTACAAGATGTTTTTACAAATGTACTAGCTGCATCTAAAAATGTTCAAAAGCCAATAGAAAATATTGCTTCTTGGGTATTTACTGCAGTAAGAAATAGAATAATTGATTCATACAGAAAAAAAAGAGCAGAAGCTTTTTCTGACCTTCAAACACCTAAACAACAAGAAGAAGGAATGGACACTTTCGAGCATTTCATCGAGGATGTAGGGGAAGGACCAGAGAGTGATTTGCTTAGAAAAACAATATGGGAAGCAGTCCAAGAAGGACTAAATGAACTTCCAGATGAACAAAGAGATGTGTTTGTTAAAAATGAATTTGAAGGTATTTCGTTTAGAGAAATGTCAGAAGAAACAGGCGTAAATATAAATACTCTATTAGCAAGAAAGAGATACGCTGTTCTGCATTTACGAAAAAAACTAAGCGAGTTATACTCTTCAATAAATGAAAGCTAACAATCACGATATTAAACTTACAATTGAAAAAATTGCCCGCTCAATATTTTTTATAATATTTATTGGCGGGCTTTTTCTGTTTATATCCTATACGTTAGAGAACATCTGCAACCTTGTGATATTCGATACATTCAAAATACCATGTATCAATACTCTAGAAGCAGCTGGCATAGTCGGCTTTGCCTATATTATCATCTATGGCATTAACTTCGGTATCAAATCAATGCGTAATGAAATGACAAATAGGCACGAGACAAATCGTCAGAACTCCGACAATTAGTCATGCTTTTTAGCTAATCTAATTCCTGAAAACATCCATCTCATATTTGGATGATAAAAATTTCTATACGTATTGCGAATATGAGTAGTTGGTGTAGCAAAGCTTCCACCTCTTAGAACCATCTGATTAACCATAAATTTACCATTATATTCACCCAACGCTCCACTATCTTGCTGGTACATTGGGTACGGTAAATAAGCACTTTCAGTATGCTCCCATAGATTACCAATCAACGAAGTATCACCTTTGATTCTTGGAAGTGCTAACAAGTTACCATCTTCTAATAGATTCGTTTTTTCATTAGCGCTAAACAATTGTTTAGAAGCTACTTCCCATTCGAATTCTGTAGGTAATCGGTATCCAGCCCATCTAGCAAAAGCATTCGCTTCATAATATGATATATGGGTAACTGGAGCCGCCGGGTCACATTTTCGCATTCCGTGTAAAGTATAATAATGCCAGAATCCATCGACTTGTTTCCAATACAATGGGCTAGTTATATTATTCTTTTCTTTCCAATCCCATCCATCAGATAACCACAATAGAGGATTCTCGTATCCACCGTCATTTATAAATCCTTTGAACTCACGATTAGTAACAAGTCTGTCAGCGATCTCTGTGCCGTGTATGTATTGTTTGTGCAGTCCTTTTTCGTTGTCAAAACAAAATAAGTTAGAGTCATGTCCTATTTCGTAAACACCTTCATCGATTTTCAAGAATTTTTGAGCTTCTATCTCATCGCTGAAACTAAAATCTTTTTCTATGTAAGTCGGGTTCAAGGGGCTACTACCAAAGTTATATTTGATATCTTGAAGTAATAGTTCCTGATGTTGTTGCTCATGATTTAGACCCAAAACTAGCAATTTATTAATTGCCTCGTTAGGTCCATCAAGTAGTTCAGCTACATGTCGGTTTACATACTCTCTGTATTCATAAATCTTATTCATCAAAGGTCTAGATAAAACTCTCCTCTCAGATTGAGTTAATCTTTCTCCTTTAGAAAAATAATAACTATTGAATAAATACGAGAACTGTTCGTCAAACGGACGGTAGTTCTTAAAGTATTTTTCAAGTATGAAACTTTCGAAAAACCAAGTAGTGTGAGCCAGATGCCATTTTGGAGGGCTTGCGAACCAATCCACTTGTATAGAGTAATCCTCTACGTCCAAAGGTTTACAAAGCGACTCTGTCACTGCTCTTACTTGATTAAATTGTAGTGTAAGGGGTATATGTTTGGTCATAAATACTATATTTGTAAGTGAAGGATATGCTCAAAATATAAAATAAATTGGAATAAACAATGAGTGAAGAAATAAAAAAGATGTTTTCGGGTATTTCGAAGAATTATGATTACATGAACAATGTAATGTCATTAGGACTACATCATATCTGGAGAAAGCGTCTAGTTAAGCTATCCGGAGCTAAGCCGGGTGATACGGTACTCGATACTGCATCAGGCACAGGTGATTTGGCAATAGAATTTAAAAAAGTTGTAAAACAC
>JAUHXN010000266.1 GCA_030426865.1 bacterium
ATTATTATTAGAATATATATATACATATTATCACTTTTTATTATTTCTACTGCTTTTTCTAAGAAAATAGAGCATAGAATTTTAGTATCTGATACAATCCAAGAAGGATTAGTTTATCAGTATTATGAGATGGGAAGCCGTTCTAAAAAGTTAAAAGTCCATGTTGCGAAAATGAACAGGGGAGCGAAAAATCTAGTATTGGAACCTCATTTAGTAGCTGAAACTGGTAGGCAATTAGGTTCTTTAATCGAATTTGATAGTACTCATAACAATTCACTAATATCACTTAATGCCTCTTTTTTTCAAGGAGGTACACACTTACCAGTTGGTATAACAGTACTTGACAAAGAAATATTACAGTTAAAAAAATATAAGAACTGGAGCTCCATAGTTTTTACAGACAATGGTGTTTTACTTACGGAGCTAGAAATCGAAGCTTCGATTAAATTCGGAAATTCGAAAGTTCAAATAGATAGATTTAATTATAGAACAGATACAACTCAAATAGTTGCATATAATAGACTTTATAATAATACATTCCCCAAAATGAATGATTATGAGATGGATAGTCTATATATAAAATTCCTTATAGACAATAATTATAATTCTATAGTAGGAGATGCTACAGAAGAGCTGATGTCATTTGATGACTTCAAAGATATTTATACAAAGACGCTGGATTATGATTCTACTCATAATTATAATTATATTAAAGCAATCCCAATAGAAAAAATAGGTATAGGTAGTGAAAGGAGTTACAAAGTACAATTAATTGAGCATTTACCAGTAGAATTATCCAAGGGAGAAATATTACTTGAATCCAAAGTGAAATTTCCATTATTCGAAAATGATACGGTTAAAATAAGTACTGCAATGAATATAGATAATGATTCAATAAAACACATTATCTCTACTACACCTATAATAATGAAGAACGGAAAAGTTTTTGTTAACTCTAAGTATGAAGGTGCAACTTCAAGAAGATTTAACTCCCATCATCTGTCTAGGTCTGCATTCGGTTTTAACGATGATTATTATTATATCGTTGCTATTGAACCAAATCAAGGTAGAAGTATCAAGGGTGCCACATTATTAGAATTAGCATGGATTATGGATACATTGGGAGCTACTGATGCAATTAATCTAGACGGAGGTGGCTCTACAAGTTTTGTATTCAATAAACAAAATCTTGCTTTTCCATATAGTCCTAATTACAACAGGAAAGTATCAACAGGTATAAGCATTTTTAAAAAAGATTAAATCGATTAAAATTTATATGTCAATAATCAAACTAAAGAATATTTCAAAAAGTTATAATGATGAAGATTTTGCCATAAAAGACCTTTCATTAACTGTAAACGATGGTGAATTTCTTGTTCTTGTAGGCCCCTCTGGTTGTGGTAAATCCACTACATTGCGAATGATAGCGGGTCTAGAAACTATAACTTCTGGTAATATATTAATAGATGATTTGGTAATTAATGATTTGCCCCCTGGGAAAAGGGATATTGGAATGGTATTTCAAAATTATGCACTTTACCCACATATGACAGTAGAAGAAAATCTGGCCTTTCCCTTAAAAGTAAAAAAAATTAATAAGGTTAGTATAACAGAAAGAGTAAATGAAATTTCTAAATTAGTTGAATTAGACGGATTACTTAAAAGATACCCTAAACAACTATCTGGTGGTCAACGACAAAGAGTGGCTTTAGGTCGAGCAATTATTAGAAAGCCAAAAGTATTTCTTTTTGATGAGCCACTATCTAATCTGGATGCTAAACTTCGAACTCAGATGAGAAATGAAATAATTTCATTACAAAGAAAACTAAATGTAACAGCTATCTATGTTACACATGATCAAACAGAAGCTATGACAATGGGAGATAGAATAGTGCTAATGAATAATGGTGAAATTATGCAGATTGGTACACCGGATGAAATTTATAATAGACCACAAAATCTGTTTACTGCTGAGTTTATAGGTAGTCCAAAAATAAATATTTTTGAAGGTGAAGCTTTAAATGAAATTTCAAATTTGGCCAATCTAAAAAATAAAACACATTCTGTGGCAATCAGGCCAGACGATCTAATAATAGACAATCAAAAAAATAACGCTTCATTAGTTAATATTGAAAATCTAGGACATGAGTTTTTATATCACATAGAGCTCAATGGTTCCAGATTCATTTCACGTAGTAAAATGAAGATCGAAACGACGATTGGAGAATATATAGGAATTGATATAAATGATAGTAATTTACTTCAATATGATGAAAAGGGTCGCTTGATAAATGATTAATGTTTCAAATCTCACATTATCTTTCGGTGGACGTACACTTCTTGATGAAATAACTTTCGTTATAAATCCTAAAGAAAGAGTAGGATTAATTGGTCGCAATGGCCAAGGAAAATCCACATTATTGAAAATATTATTTGGTTTAACAAGACCAAACGATGGTAGTATTTCACATCCTAAGGATTATGAAATTGGTTACTTGCCGCAAGAAGGTGGTGCCAAATCAGACCTTACTCTTTTCGACGAAGTAAAAAAAGCATTTTCGGCTCAAAATGAGTTAGTTGAAAAAATAGAAAAAATAACTTATGAAATAAGTAATAGAGAAGATTATCATTCTGATGAATATCATAATCTCATACAGAAACTTTCAGAGCTTAATGACCATCTGAATATTCTTGATTCTGGCTCAATTGAAGCAAAGATAGAAAGAGTATTATTAGGATTAGGATTCCAAAGAGATGAATTCGAAAAATTCTGCAATCAATTTTCAGGTGGTTGGCAGATGAGAATAGAATTAGCTAAGATATTACTTAGTAAACCAGATCTTATATTGTTAGATGAACCTACAAATCATTTAGATATAGAATCTATTATGTGGCTCGAATCATTTCTAAAAGATTATTATGGTGCTGTAGTAATAGTGTCTCACGATAAAAGATTCTTAAATAATGTCACTAATAGAACTATAGAGGTTTTCAACGGAAAGATATTCGATAAAAAGTTTTCATACAGCAAGTTTATAGAAGAGCGAAAATTTGATATTGAATTGCAAAAGAAAGCACAGATAAATCAAGAACGACATATAAAAAGTGTAGAACAGTATGTAGAAAGATATAGAGCAAAAGCTAGACATGCATCTAGAGCTCAATCGAAACTAAAACAATTAGATAAACTTGACAAAATAGAAATAGATGATTTCGAAGATAAAAGAATTAGATTCAAATTCCCAGAACCACCCCGCTCAGCTAAACTTGTAGTTGAAACGAAAGGAATACACAAGAGTTTCGGTCATAAACATGTATTAAAAGGTATTGACTTTGCTTTAGAAAGAGGGGAAAAGGTTTCTTTCATTGGTAAAAATGGAACTGGTAAATCAACACTAACAAAGATAATTACAGAACATATTCATAGTGATATGGGTGAAATTAAATATGGAAGTAATGTAAAACTTGGTTATTTCAGACAAGACCAATCACAGTTATTAAATGAAGAATTAACAGTATTAGATACTATTGCTAACGTAGCTAATGAAGATATGAGACCCTATGTTAGAGATTTACTTGGTGCATTTCTGTTTTCAGGAGATGATGTCCAAAAGAAAGTTAAAGTACTATCTGGTGGTGAAAGAGCTCGGCTGTCTATTGCAAGATTGCTTCTAGAACCTACTAATTTTCTCGTTATGGATGAACCTACAAATCATTTGGATATATCTTCTAAGGAAATACTAAAGGATGCATTAACTAGTTTTTCTGGAGCTCTTATTTTAGTCTCTCACGATAGAGATTTTCTACAAGGTATAACAGATAAAACTATAGAGTTCACTGAAAATGGGACAAAAGAATATCTCGGAGATATTGATTACTACCTTGAAAAAAGAAATATAGATGATATAACTGAAATCGACTTGGAAAAAGTTCCCAAAGGAAGTAATGATAATGATAAAAAAGATAAAAGTGTCTTAGGTTAATATTTAGAATTAAAAAAATAAAGGTTTCTTTACAAACACCTTTTAACCTTGCGTTTATGGGCGTTTACTTCATCTATGTTGCTTTGGTCAGGAAACATTATTTTACAATCATTTGTTTTCATTGCTTCCAATTCAGCCTGACTTTTCTCATAAGCTTCTGTTGTAATATAATATTTGGTTAGCATAAAATCCTTTTCCCACTGGGGCACACTACCAGATTTAAGAAAATCCAAATATTTTTTA
>JAUHXN010000267.1 GCA_030426865.1 bacterium
CATTGCTCCGAAAGGTAGCGATGCTGCCTCTTCCAAACTAATATTATCAGGGATTTTAGTAATAGTCCCATTATCTTTGAGAACGGTAAACTCGGCATAAGTTCCTGTCTTACTGGATCCAAAGACTTTATCTCCAGTTACGAATTCCTTTACATTATTACCAACTGCCACTACCTCCCCAGAAAAATCAGAGCCTAATAGTTGCTTTCTTGGTTTTGTCAGACCTTGTACTAGTCTTATTATTAACCCGAAACCTTTTGGTACATTTAGCGAGCGTAGTCTTACATCTGCTGTTGTAACAGTCGTGTAATGCACTTTGATTAATATTTCATTCGACTTTATTTGAGGCTTTTTTAATTCATCTATTTCAAATACATCTGGTGATCCGTATTTTTTGTAAACCATTGCTTTCATTGACATATCTCTTAATCTGTTAGAATTTCACATTGAAATCCATTTGAATTTACTATTTCAATTATTTCGTTTTCTCTTATTTTTCCGTCAGTTTGTACCTTGAGTACATTGTCTTTATCTTCTTGATCCAAATACCAATTACGAACAAAGGGATTAGAATTCAAATCCTCTTTAATTCCATTAATCCGTTCACCATTATCAATATTCGTTTTAAATATGAAAAGATTCTCAATCATTTTGAGCCCTCCAATGGCTCATAATTAAATACTTCTTCTAGCTTTTTATCGAAAATTCGAGCAATTTTGAATGCAAGCTCCAATGATGGAGAATATTTACCTTTTTCGATTGCAACTATAGTTTGGCGAGTCACATCAACTGCGTCTGCTAATTGCTGTTGGGTCATCTCATTGTTATGAAATCGGAGTACTCTTATATTAGAGCTAATAAAGTTTTTACTCATAATTTATACTCCACTTCGCATATAATAAAACTCAGATAAATCTGCTATTATAGCTGAGATTAGTATAGTAAATAGGATAATATTGAATGAGATGAAAACATTGAAGCTAAATGCTAAAGAATTTAGAAATAGTAGAAAGCCAACAATAAAAACATGATAGAAATTTCGAGTGGCTTTTATATCTATTAATTTTCCGAACTCATCTAACTTGTCAAACCTAGTTTCTTCACCTGTAATAATAGCATTGACTATAGTCAGAATAATCATTAGAATAATTTTACTCACAACAAATACTGGGATGAGAATGAGAATAACTGCACTCCAAAATTCGATTTCAGTTTGCACTGTCAATGTCTTCTCTATATACAATTCTGTTACATACCAATAGTAAGCAGCGAATGTAATGATAGTAGTTAATAATGAGAATATAGGTCTCTTTTCAGCTAGTGATAATTTTTCCATGTCTATAAACTTTTTTGATAATGTATAATATAATTGATACGAAGTTAATAATAATATACATAATGTCAAATAAATTTTACATTAAAAGAAAAAAAAATTGCTCCTTGGTAAGGAGCAGAATTGATTAAGTCTAGCTATTTATCTATACTTGTAGTTTCAATAATTCTCAATAAAATATTCCAAATAACCCTCTATATAAGTACCTAAATAATATGGAAGATTCATTAGCAAGAAGTCAGTTCCACTGGGTGTTCTCGATTCTTCAATTGTAAATTTTCCGCCATATATCCTAACTGCGTATTTATGCACAGATTGATCAACAAACTGATGAAGTGATTTCAGGTTACCCGTTTTACCAGACTTTATTTCTATAGGGATTAACATATCTTTGAATGGATATACCAAATCTACTTCTGCCGAGGATTGCTTTTTTTCTCGTACCCAAAAATTCGGCTTTTTATAACTGAAAGTATTAAGTGATATTATCTCTTGGGTTATCAAATGGGGGATTAGTGAACCCTTATAGCTATTGCTCAAATCATCCATCCCCATCAGTTCGACTTGTATTCCGAGTGAATAGTTTACAATTCCAGTATCTAAAAACTGCATTCTCGGACTTTTTGCTATGTCTGGAACAATGGGTAAAGTTATATCAGTTGTCGGATAAATCAGTTGTATCACCTTTGCTTCATCCAGATTTCTAAAACTTTCTCCTACTTCTCGCGATTTGTAATTCGACTTTCCAAAGTTTTGGAACGTTATTCTTTGGTCTAAATAATATGGTGCAACATTCATAATGTGTTTTATTATGCGTTCTTCGGTTTTGTTGCTTGCATACTTCTCCACGTCATCCTTGTAAGTGGCCCATATACTCTCGTATATATTTGTTAAACTCGAAATTTGTTCTGTTTGTACATAATTTTTTACTACTTCTGGCATACCACCTATTATAGCATATTTGTGAAACCAATCCATTGCTATCTTCTGTTCAGCTTTGGTTACTGGGACTTTATCAAGTCGTTCTAATAGCTTTATCTGACCATTTGCTCGTAAGAATTCTTGAAAATTTAGTGGGAAGAGGTATAAATAATTTACTCGTCCAACAGGAAAATTTTTGATGGAAGATAGTGTATGCTCCAAAAGTGAACCTGCAGCTATAACATGCAGTTCACTTAATTCCTCATAGAAATATCGTAGCATTCCCATTGCTTTGGGTGATTCTTGAATCTCGTCTATGAATAATAGAGTATCACTCATTGTAGAAGAATCCATATTCT
The DNA here is from genome assembly GCA_030426865.1 of bacterium. Classification (GTDB taxonomy): domain Bacteria; phylum Bacteroidota; class Ignavibacteria; order Kapaibacteriales; family UBA2268; genus PGYR01. The sequence goes on from JAUHXN010000267.1 coordinate 2,614, forward strand.
CGCGAAGAAATAATGCATCTATTAATTCATAAACTCGGCTGAAATCTTCAAATAGCAAATTATCCTCTGATTTTTCAAGATTCAAATAGATGTACTGCTGATACGATTTGGCAAATTCATGGACTAAAGTTGTTTTTCCAACTTGTCTTGCACCTCTAATAACTAACGGTTTTCTCTTAGAGTTTGATTTCCATTGCTCTAGATTACGTAATTTGTTTCTTCTTATGTGGTTTAGCTGCGTCATGAAATTCAATATTATAGTATTTTATAACAAAGTCAACCCAAATATACAAAATTTTGTAACAAAGTCAACCCAGTTTTAAGTAATTTTTGTAACAAAGTCAACCCAGTTTACTATGATTCTTGTAACAAAGTCAGGGCAGTTTATCATGGCTTGGATAGATTTTTCAAATTCTAACAATTTTTAATTTTAAAATCTGGAAAGATTAAATCCGACTATACTCAAAACAATAATAAAACCTTTTAAATAATTTTCTTATTTTTGAATTCGTTAAATAATCAAATCCCCCTTAGTTTATGAGCGATCCGATAAAGCACGAATGTGGTATAGTTCTACTTAGATTACTGAAGCCAATGTCTTACTATATAGAAAAGTATGGCAGTCCGTTTTATGGCATCAACAAAATGTATTTACTTATGCAAAAACAGCATAATCGAGGCCAAGACGGTGCTGGTTTCCTTAGCATAAAGTTTGACCCAGAACCTGGTAATCCTTATATATTCAGACGTCGCTCAGTAGAGAATCAACCGATACAAGATATATTCGGTCAGATTTCGCGTAAGATAAACAAGAAGATGAAAAACAATCCAGAATATAAAAAGAATCTGGAATTAGCAGCTGAAGAATTACCATATGTAGGCAATGTTTACGTAGGCCACCTCAGATATGGTACTTATGGTAAAAATAAAATTGAGAACTGCCACCCATTCTTACGTGCTAATAATTGGATGCATAAAAATCTAATAATGGCAGGTAATTTCAACATGACTAATGTTGATGAGTTGTTCGAAACTCTTATCAATCTTGGTCAGCATCCTAAAGAAAAAGCAGATACAATAACTATTCTTGAACGAACAGGGCATTTCTTAGATGAAGAAGTGAATAAGGTTTGGTTTGATCTGAAAAATCAAGGGTATAGTAAGAAAGAGGCATCTCCTGTAATAGAAGAAAAATTAGACGTTGGTAATATGCTCCGTCGTTCTGCTAAAAAGTGGGATGGTGGTTACAGTATTGCTGGAATGGTTGGTCATGGTGATTCATTTGTTCTACGTGACCCAAATGGTATTCGCCCTTGTTTTTATTATATAGATGACGAGATAGCCGTAGTTACATCTGAAAGACCTGTGATACAAACAGCATTCAAAGTAGAATTAGAAGATATAAAAGAGCTAGACCCAGGTAACGCTATTATAATTAAAAAAGATGGTCAAATTTCATTTGAGGAGATAAGAGAACCGGGTGAAAAGTTATCTTGCTCATTTGAACGTATATACTTCTCTCGTGGCAATGATGCAGATATATATAACGAGAGGTTGGAGTTAGGTCGTCAAGTAACTAAACAGGTAATTCATTCTATTGCGGGTGAT
>JAUHXN010000268.1 GCA_030426865.1 bacterium
CCCCAAACCCCAAACCCCAAACCCCAAACCCCAAACCCCAAGAAAAAATCCCAATATATTTATTAATCTTTTCATTTTAGTCAAGTTAACAATTTAATCACAATTATCAAATTATTGATTTTGTCTAAGAACTATAAATTGCTTAATTTCATATATTAGTTATCAAGCAATAAATATATAAAGAGATAAAAAATGGATTTAGGAGCATTTTCGGTTAGTTTGAGCGTGAAAGATTTGAGTGTATCAAAAGATTTTTACGAGAAGTTGGGTTTCAGTCAAATGGGTGGTGGACTGGATATGAACTACTTAATTATGAAAAATGGGACTACTTTGATAGGTTTATTCCAAGGTATGTTCGAAGGAAATATACTTACATTTAACCCAGGTTGGGATACAATAGGAGAGAATCTAGAAACTTATGAAGATATTCGTGAGATTCAAAGAAAGCTCAAATCTTCGGGTATTACATTAGTAAACGAAGTAGATGAGAACAGTGAAGGACCTGCGAACTTAGTACTTACTGACCCTGATGGCAATGTAATACTAGTGGATCAACATAGGTAAGTGAGAGGTAATTCGAACGTAGTTTTGATTAAACCTATTAGACGTTAGTCAAAAGGTAGCTACCACCCCGTCCTGCTTCGCAGTCCACCCCTCGAGAGGGGAATTCCATATATGAAATCCGGTTTATACTAAAGATAGTGACCTGCATAAAGTTCAGATCTACTCTATCACTGGTAGTTTGAATCGCTTAGTAGGTGTTCTTTTTACTTCCGTACGGAGCTCAGTTAGCTCACCAAATACACGGCTCTCGATCATATTATTGATTTGTATTTTGTGAGGTACTTGTGGCAAATCTGCTGGACCTGGGAATATTACATTTACGTAATTTTCTGTCCATCCGCGCCACATACCATTTTGCTCATTGTACATTTCTGGGATAACTACTCTTTCAGTACCAACTTGAGATTCGTCAAATTCTAATCTCTTCTTATCCGATAGATCACGTAGTTGATGAGTTCTCTCTTTGCGAACATCGTGTGGCACTACTCCGTCGTAGTTTATTGCCTTAGTATTCTCTCTTTCCGAATAAGTGAAAACATGGAGATAAGTAATAGGTAATCCATTAAGAAAGTCATAAGTTTCTTGTGCTAACTCATCAGTCTCACCTGGGAAACCCACAATTACGTCAACACCAATACAACAATGTGGCATCACTTCTTTAATACGTAATACCAAATCGTGATAATAAGTCGCTTTGTATCTACGCTTCATTTTACGCAAGAGTTCTTGTGAACCTGATTGTAACGGGATATGAAAATGCGGAACTATATTCTTCGAGTTAGCAACTACTTCCAGCACTTCTTCTGTTAATAGATTCGGCTCGATAGATGAGATACGAATACGCATATCACCAGATTTTTCATCAATCAACTTAAGTGCATCTACGAATTTCATACCATCATCAGTCTTGTAATCACCGAGGTTAATTCCCGACAATACTACTTCGCGATAGCCATCATTTATTAGCCCCTGCATTTCCCTTTCGATTTGCTCATAAGGCATACTACGGCTATGACCGCGAGCAAGCGGAATAGTACAGAATGAGCAATGATAATCGCAACCATCTTGTATTTTCAGCACCGCACGAGTACGACCAGAATTATCAGACACCGCAGATGTGTGGAAAGGAGCATCATCCAAATCAGAGACAAAAATCTCTGTTTTAGCATTCTTGTTAAAGTTTTCTATTAAATTCGGAATTTCAAATTTATGTTTCGTACCAATGACTGCATCTACGCCCTCTATCTTAGCCAGCTGTTCTGGTTGCAGTTGTGCATAACACCCAAGTACTCCCACAAATGCATTCGGAGAACGGCGAAGTGCACGTCGTACAATCTTTCTGCAATCGGCATCTGCTCTATGAGTTACAGTGCAAGTATTCACAAGCACTATGTCCGATTTCTCTTCGAAATCTACAACGGTATGGCCTAACTCCTCGAATTGCTTTGCTATTCGAGAAATATCGGCAAGATTAACTTTGCAGCCCAGATTATAGAAACTAATATTCATTACTTTGTACGATTTTAATTCATTGCAAACAAAAGAACTACCAAATTACGAGATTATTTTGGAATAAGGAAAGAAAAACAGGATTTAGGGATTACAAGCTGTCTCAATAACACCTAGTGTTTATAATTATCAATAAAACTTTGTAATTTGTGAGACGTTTTTGCCGTTCATTTGTCTATATAAGTATGAAGAAATACATTTTTGCAATAATATTTATTTCTACTCTAAATCTATTCTCAATGGAATATGATTTGGACGTTATTACATTGCCTTATGACTCGTTGAATATCGAGGATATAGTAGTTTCAAACTTTACTATATTAGCTCGCTCTGGTAATACTATATACAAATCTACTGACGATGGTGAGAATTGGAAAATCGCTTTAGAGTCGGAACTAAAAATCAACCAACTTTACTCCAAAGACCCACATACTATACTATTAGTTGGTGAAAAAGGAATGGTCTATAGAACTATGGACTACGGAGAAACTTGGTTAGATGAGAGTGTGGATACTGATAGCACATTAATCAAAGTAGCAGCTAGAAACTATGAAGACTATGTTGCACTTGCCGAATCCCGATTGTTATTTCATAAATATAGTCCTGACAAGGAATGGCTTGCGTTTAATTCTCAAGCGGCTGTTTATATTTCGACTTTAGTTGCAGTTGATAATTTGTACTATTATGCTGGGGGTACTTTTGGTACAACTACCAAAGATAGAGGGGTTACTTATTATGAATCTACAACACCTGGCTATAAATATAATGAGAATGGTTTATATAAATTCGATATAATTAGTATGAAGAGCGAAAAAGATAATTATCCGAACAAATTCATTTTAGATTCAGTTAGATTTTTTAGCGTAAAAGATTCTCTTATTATAGTCGCATTAAATGAGAACAACTCTGTAGTTTCCAAAGAGCGATATTTCTTTTTAGATTACGGTCGTCATTACGGGATAGAAAAAGATGTCATTTCAGGAATTATTGGCTTTAATGACACTATGTACATTGTATCACGGACAGGAAATTTAGAAAGGGTGTTAAAAGAGTCACTAAGTTACGATGGAAAAAGAATAGATGTTTACGATTTAAATATAGACCTAGTAAATCAAATCAAAAACCCTTACGGTAAAGTGATATATATAGCTTCAAACAACTCTCGAATTTACAAGATAAATATATACGAGCCAGTTTCTTCTATACAAGTAGAGACAAACAATTTAATAAAGCAATACAATGATGCGCTATGGATAGATGATGAAGTAGAAAACATTCGAGTTTTTAATTACCTTGGTCAAAACCAATTGTTGAATTATCAATCAGAAAACAGAATTATTCTGAAAAAAGGAATATATTTTATAAGTTATTTTTATAAAAACAACTATTTAACTTCTAAAATACTGGTGAACTAGATAAAAACTTTATTACTCATATTAATTTTCACTTCTCTAAATCTATTCTCAATGGAATACGATTTAGAGGTTATCACTTTGCCTTATGATTCTCTGAATATCGAGGATATAGTAGTTTCAAACTTCACTATATTAGCTCGCTCTGATAATACTATATACAAATCCACCGATGATGGTACATCTTGGAAAATTGCCTTCGAGTCTGATCTAAAAGTCAATCAACTCTACTCCAAAGACCCACACACTATACTATTAGTTGGTGAAAAAGGAATGGTCTATAGAACTATGGACTACGGAGAAACTTGGCTGGACGAGAGTGTGGATACTGATAGCACATTAATCAAAGTAGCAGCTAGAAACTATCAAGACTATGTTGCCCTTGCAGAAACTCGATGGTTATATCATAAGTTTAGTCCTGATAAGGATTGGCTGGCTATTAATACAAGAGCAGCGGTTTATGTTTCTACATTTATTGAACATCAAGATTCTTATTATTTTGGTGGGGGTATGTATGAATTCACTAATGAATACAGAGGTACAACATATTATGAGTCTTTTATGCCAGGATACATATATCGAACCAAAGATATAATTAGATTTGACATTAATCATGTAAATGTTGAATATAATAGTTATTCAAGAGAAAACAATACGGACTCTTTAATACTTTTTAATGTTAATGATTCTTTAATTATAACAGCCAAGCACAATAATGGTTCAGTTCTTACTCGT
>JAUHXN010000269.1 GCA_030426865.1 bacterium
CCAAAAAGAGAGCGCATATGTACAACGGATAGCTATTGTCTCGAACGGCTACGTTCTAAGAAAATAAACGGCTGGAGTGGTATCACTCGTTCTCATATTGGCGAATTCAATTTCTATAACAATTAATCAAATTGATAATTTAACCCCAAATTCAGCTACGATTAGTGGTAGTGTTATTAATAACGGAAGCAATTCAATAACAGACAAAGGGTTTTGTTGGAGTTTAACTAATAATCCGTCTCTCAACAATAATTGTATAAGTCTTGGTTCGGGTGGAGGCATGTTTACTACAACATTAAATAACTTAGATGTTGATCAAACTTATTTCGTAAGAGCCTATGCGAATCTTGGGAATGAGACAAATTATAGTGAGCCAGTATCTTTTACAACATTGACTGATTGCTCATCAAATGTTTTTCCTTACTCTGTAGATTTATCAACTCAAGCGGAGGTAAACTCTTTTGGCTTAAACAATTATTGTGAAGTTACCGGAACTCTAAATATCACTAGTGCGCCATATCCAAATAGTGATTTTATAATTGATCTGTCTCCTTTGGCAAGTCTTTATAAAGTTGGCAATTTAAGTATAAGTGCCACTTTAATGTTAGAAACTCTCTCCGGTCTTGAAAATTTGACAGAGATTGGCGCAGGTATTTTTATTGGTAATAATCAAGTTTTAACGAACATTCATGCTTTAGAGAATGTTAGTTCTGAAATTAGTTATTTGGAAATTTCAGGAAACCCATTGTTGCAGAATATTGATAGTCTCAATGGAATAACCACCATGATATATGACGGCGTGCCTCCAAGACTTTTAATCCTTGGAAATCCAGAATTAGATAATATTGATGGGTTGTCAAACATTTCAATCATGGATGAAGGTTTTATATCGATAGCATCCAACGATCAAATAACCAACTTGCAAGGGCTTTCATCTATTCCTTCAAATATTGGTGCTCTAAGAATTTTTTCAAATAATAGTCTAATAGATCTCAATGGAATTGAACATTTAGAGTCTATAAGTGGTGAACTATCTCTTGGTTATAATAATAACTTGCAATCGATAGATCAATTAGCAGGAATAACACATTTAGGATCACTTCTTTTGAAAGAGTGTGATATGATGACCAATTTAGAGGGCTTAAGTGGACTAATTTCGATTGAAGCTGATTGTGAAATAGTTTTTAATGACTCGTTAATTGATTTTTGCGGACTTCAAGTGGTGGTCAATTCTAATGGAATTGGCGGAAATTTTATCGTTGAATTCAATGGTTACAATCCAACTTTAGAAGATATTATGAACGGCAACTGTAGTATATAAGAAATTAAATTGTGCCAGTGGCTAACAGTGGCTATAAATCAGCTCAATTCGTTCCGAATTGATTAACTTGACTACAAATTAATTAGACGGCTGGATTCGAGCCTACGCACCGGCTCTTTTTGGTGCGCAAAAAGCTACCAAAAACGCCGGCCCATCGCCGAATTCATAGCCGTGGACGTTGTGCTTCATTATCTGAAACCGCCAACCAAATGATAAAATTCTTTAGAAAAATACGACAGCAACTTCTCTCTGAAAATAAATTCAGCAAATATCTGATTTATGCTATTGGAGAAATTATTCTTGTTGTAATCGGAATTTTGATTGCTCTTCAAATTAATAACTGGAATGAAAATCAAAAAGCCAAAGAGAATTTCATTTTATTATTGAGCAATGTTAGTGATGAATTGACATACAATATTGAGGAAACTAATAAAGTAATCAATTTTTATCGCAATGTTGATACTCTTGCTTATAAAGTACTGAACAATAGATTAGTTAAGGACGATTATAAAAACAATCCACAGCTTTTTAATATTTCATACAATTATGACCCTTTAGATATGTCAAGAGATGCTTTTAATTCACTTATGGACTATAAAAACGACCTATCGGTTCAAGAGAAATCTATTATAGGAGATTTAAAAATGATTTATAATGATGACTTTAAGTCTATACAAAGATTAAGTCTAGAGGTCGAAGAATTGTCTATGAAATTTAATGATGAATTAAGGTTAGAAAAAGATTGGACATATTTGTTATCTAATGCTAAATCAGTTAATGATTTAGTTGACAATGAAGCAATAATGGGGTATTATCTAGACAGTCCTTTTTATTTAAATAATCTAGATACTTTTCGATTAATTTCTTTAGACAACTTGACCAACAATCTAATAACAACAAGAACCAAATTATTAAATAGTTATATTAAAATTTCAGAATATTTAGATTTAGAAAAAGATTTGTCGATTATAAATAATCCTAACGAGTTTAAATCTCTTTATGGAATTTACCAGAACGATTATGGAGGGACAATTAAAATATATGAAGAAAATAATGAAATAGTATTGGTAGTTGGCAACTCTAAAGACCCAAGTTTATGGAAACCTTATCCTATTTATTTTGAAGACAAAACTCATTTTACCTTAGATTTAGAAAACGAAACCAGATTTGGAGAACTAAAATTTGATAATAACCAGAATATAACAAATCTTCTCACTTACTTCGGAAACAGAAAAAGTAATTACAAAAAAATAGAATAAATAACGAAAGCACAACAGTGGCTATAAATCAACGCCAGGGGTTTGAGCTAAAATCACGAAATTCATCTTTAAATTAATCTCACGGCGAAGCCGACTCTCCCGCTGCAGCACTTTTGGGTGCCAAAAGCTACCCAAAACCGCTGTCCAAGCGCGTCGACCTGCCTGCCGGCAGGCAGGATTCATAGCCGTGGACGTTGTGCTCCATTATTAACAACCATTAGCCAATGATAAAATTCTTTAGACGAATAAGGCAAGATTTACTCTCGGAAGGTAAAACAGTGAAATATCTCAAATATGCTTTAGGAGAAATTGTTTTAGTAGTTATTGGAATTTTGATTGCTCTGAGTATCAATAATTGGAAAAATTATCAGGACGATAGATCGGAAGAACAGATACTACTTCAAAATTTACAACAAGAGTTTACCAAAAATCTTAGCGAATTACATTCAGACCATGAAATAAATAATGACATGCTAGAGGCAGCGTATTATTTCTTAGAAACTGATATGCATCAAAAAAGCCCTGAACAAATCGATAGCTTAATGGGACAATTAAGCACATTCGCAACCTTCGATCCTAGAATTGGATATATAAGTCAAGCCACAAATTCCGGCAAGCTGGATTTGATCCAAAGCGATTCGTTAAAAATCCATCTTAGCCAGTGGTCCGGTGAGTTGAATGATTTAAGAGAAGATGTTATCATAAGGAGAGAACATTGGTTGAATCACTTGCTGCCTGCTATTAGAAAACACATTCCGATAAGAAACTCGGATGCTGCACAACACAGACCAGATTATCTGAGACAAAAGCAAATAACACCAATTAGTGTTCCGGAAGAAAACTATAAGGAATTCATAACATCACTCGAAGTAGATGGAATTATTTTCGACCATTATATGAATCAATATTATGTTTTCATAAATGAAGAAAATATTGAATTATATATTGAACGTGTTTTAGATTTAATTCAAAAAGAGTTGAACTAAATAACGAAGGCACAATAATGCGTGTAGCTCATAGCGGATTATTATAGCCGGATTTCCGCAACAATCCTTTCACAAAACAGCGGTGCCTCCTTAGATCGAAAATCCAGTTACTTAAAAGTCATATCTTTAGAGAAACTAACCGCTGATGATTAAATTCTTTCGGAATATCCGCCAAAGATTGCTTTCTGAAAATAAACTTAGTAAATACCTGCTCTATGCAATTGGAGAAATTGTTCTCGTGGTAATCGGAATTTTAATTGCCCTTCAGATTAATAATTGGAATGAAGGTAGAAAATTAGAAAACGATAAGCTAAAACTTATGCGCAACCTGAAAAAAGAACTTTCAATCAATAAAGAATCATTTGAGGATTACTTTCTAGGAATTCAGAAGAATAATTCTCAGCTAAACAAAGTGATTAATTTTTCTGCAGGCACAATAGAACTACCTACTGATAGCCTTAGAAATTATATTTCCAATTTGATTTATCCAATAGATTTATCCATATTAAATTCGGTTCAAGAAGAAGCCATTTCAGCTGGTAAATTTGAAATCTTAAGTGATAGTTTAAAACATAAGTTATCTATTTTAAAGGATTATACCGAATCCAGATCGGAAATAGATGAAAAACGAAAGGGGGTAATCTTG
>JAUHXN010000270.1 GCA_030426865.1 bacterium
ACATAGTGGTAGCGCTAGCTTTACTAAAAACCCTGATTACTTTGACCCAGAGAATATAGTAAAATTGGCTATAGAAGGTGGCTGTAACGCAGTCGCATCTACTTATGGTGTATTAGGAATGGTTTCACGAAAATATGCTCACAAGATACCATTCATCGTAAAAATCAACCACAATGAATTATTGACATCCCCTAATACGTTTGACCAAGTTATGTTTGGTAGTGTGGAAAGAGCTTATGATATGGGAGCTGCGGCTGTTGGAGCTACTATATACTTCGGTTCTGAAGAAAGTACTGCTCAGATAGTAGAAGTTGCTGAAGCTTTTGAAAGAGCGCACGAACTAGGAATGGCTACTGTACTATGGTGTTATCTAAGAAGTAATGATTTCAAAGTTGATGGAGTTGATTATCACGCATCTGCAGATTTGACTTCACAAGCAAATCACTTAGGTGTAACTATACAAGCAGATATAATCAAGCAAAAGCTTCCAACTAATAATGGTGGTTATATTGCTTTGAATTCGAGTGGAACAAGCTTCGGAAAATATGATAAGAATATGTACGAAACAATGGTTTCAGATCACCCTATTGACTTAGCTAGACTGCAAGTAGCAAATTGTTACATGGGTAGAGCAGGTCTAATCAATAGTGGTGGCGCTTCAGGAGCAAATGATATGCAAGAAGCAGTAGCTACAGCTGTTATTAACAAACGAGCTGGTGGATTAGGACTTATCTCAGGTAGAAAAGCCTTCCAAAGACCACTTAACGAAGGTGTTGAGCTTTTGAATGCAATACAAGATGTTTACTTATCGAAAGAAGTAACAATAGCTTAATTAAAAACGTAACCTAAAATATTACTTTAAATCCCTTGTAAAAGAGGGATTTTTTATTTTTTAAAGCCGATGATATTTTCACAAGATTATAGAAATCATTACAAGGAAAACTTAAGATTAGGATTTCCAGTTATTATGGGTCAAGTAGGGCACATGATGACTTCGTTAGTAGATAATGCTATGGTTGGAAATATCAATAGTACATTGCTAGCCGCTTCTTCCCTTGCAAATACTGTCTTCATAATGATATATATATTTGGGTTGGGTTTATCTATAGGACTGACTCCGGCTGTAGGTCGTGCTTATGGCAATGAGAAGCATGGACAAATAGCATCTTATCTAAAAAATGGTAAGATTATCTACCTGTGGACAGGATTTATGTTGACCATAGCGATGTGGGTAGCGTCATATTTCTTTGACAAACTTGATCAGCCGGCAGAAGTCGTAGTAGAGGCAATCCCCTATTTTCTGACACTATCTATTTCGATGGTGCCGTTTATGTACTATATGTCATTAAAGCAATTTGCTGAGGGTGTAACACTTACTATGCCTGCTATGTGGGCTGGTTTGGCTGGGAATGTGGTAAACGTAATCTTGAATTACCTACTTATATATGGTGAATTAGGTTTTCCTAGATGGGAGTTATTCGGAGCTGGTGTTGCTACTACTATTGCTCGATCACTTATGGCTGTGTTTCTATTCATAATACTAAGTAGAGACAAAAGGGTACAAAAATATTTACGTGCGGCTAAACGACTTAAGATACGTAGAGAAAGTGTAGTCAACTTACTGAAAATTGGTGTGCCAATTGGCTTTCAATTCGTTTTAGAAGTTAGTGCTTTTGTAGCTGGGACTATTATGATGGGGTGGCTAGGTGTATTCCCTCTTGCTGCTCACCAGATTGCTATTAGTTTATCTGCCTTAGCATTCTTAGTAGCTACTGGAATTGCAACAGCAGCAACTATAAGGGTTAGTAATTTCCTTGGCAATGAAAAATATCATAAAATGCGCGTTGCGGGCAACTCTGCTTATGTAATGGGTATGGCTCTGATGATATTTACAGCATTGTGTTTTATATTCCTTGGCCGTCAAATATCTATGATATTTACTAACGATGAGATGGTAATAGCAATTTCTACACAACTATTGATAATTGCTGGATTTTTCCAAATTGTTGATGGTGCACAGGCAGTGGGTCTTGGTATTCTACGTGGCTTGGAAGATGTTAAGATACCAACTATAATAGTAGTAATTGCCTATTGGGTACTTAGTATTCCCCTTTCATATATTTTCGCTTTCACATTTGATATGGGTGCAGAAGGCGTTTGGTACGGTTATCTTGCTGGTCTTAGCTTCTCTGGCGTATTTTTATACTTAAGATTCCTGCATTATTCGAAGAAGCTTTCAGGGAAAATGGTATAGGTTCTGATTTTGAGATTGATTAGATAAATTTATATTTTTAATAGCTTGTCTATCCTGAACGAAGTGAAGGATCCAGGACTAGAAATAATTAGTGCTAAATACTGTTTCCTAGATTCTTCAAATTACTTCGTAATTTATCAGAATGACTGCTCTAGTCATCAATTTTTCGATAAAACTTTCAACGTATCACCTGATTTATCATAAGTCAAACTTGAAATCTACATTAGCTACCAAGGCTCTAGTCAGACCATCAGCTCTGATTTCACGAGTAACAACGGGAAAGCCAATATTCAATCCAAAAGTATGCTTTTCAGTTACTTTATAGTTCAGTCCTGCTATTATGTTTAAAGTCAGACCATCAGAATTCATAATTGTAATATCATTACCATTATAGTCCTCATAAATGGATTCAACTAATCTATAGACTGGTAGAATTCCTGCCATGAACTTTAAATCGTCCTGGATAGTAAAGTATTTCTCAATTTTTAACATTACATCACTCCCCCGTTTGAAATTTCTAGAGGATTGATAATTTTTCCAGTTTAAATAGTATTCATCAGAGAAACCAGTTATTGGCTCAACTAGAGCACTATTTTCAATAAATGTATTCTCATTTCTATTAAGCGGTATTTGTACCCCCGTTGAAAAAACCCATTCATCGATGTTTGCTGCTAATAATAATATCACATCATTCGTACCGTTGCTAGTCTGATAAACCATAGGCATCGACAAGTCATCTTCATTTCGCAAATCTGCTTTATTTGTGGCTATTTTCACACCACCAGCTACCGAAAGCGAAAGGTTTTCTTCAGAATATAACTTAGAACTTAGCAATACTGTCAAATCACCTAGACCATTTGTTTGACCCAAAGTACCTGATGTGAAAGTGAAAGGGATCTTAGCTACTATTCCAAAATCAGAGTAGTTAGCACCAAATTCAACGCCCGTGGAATTGATTAATACAGATTCATCGCCTATTCCAATAGTATTACTTAATCCAAGCGTATAATGCATTTCATCTGTCACCGTTGAATCATGTTCTACCATATTAAATGAGCAAAGCCCTGCATCCGAGCAACCTTGGGACAACACGCTAGTTGCGTTCAATATTAGTAATAATATTGTTGTAGAAATAAGTAAGGTTAATTTCATATATGTAATGTTTTGTTTTTGAGACTATTTGTAAATATATAACAAATCAACCAATAATCAGTTACAATTCGTAATAAATTCCTCTAATTTTGTATTGATTAAAACGTACTTTTTTAGTGATATTACTAATAAAAGTTATTATTTTTCTAATTAGCAATGGTTGTGATACTATTATAGATTAATGACTTAGAACAACGAGAATAAATTACCAACAAGCTTTCTTATATTTATTTCAATCTTTTTTTAATAATTGTTTTGTAAATTAAACAAAACTCCCTATTTTTGTATTCGAATTTTTTACGAAAATGGTCCCTTCGTCTAGTGGTTAGGACTCCGCCCTTTCACGGCGGCAACAGGGGTTCAAATCCCCTAGGGATCACACAAAGCTCGTTCATAGAAATATGAACGAGCTTTTTTTTATCATTACTAATTATTCGAATCTTGTTTTCAATTCATTCCTTATATACTCATTTAGATTTTCCCTTTTGACTCCTAAATACTTTGAAATTGTGCCATAGAATTCTTCGTCTGTCTTTCCACTTTTCAAAATTCCTTTTAATTCTTGATAACCTCCTTTCTCAAACACTTTTCCTATTATATATCCTCCAAGAGCATACTTAAAATTAGTATATTGGTCTATTGTCATATAATCGAGCATATTTGATAAGTTTATATCGGGGTTGTTTTGTAAGTGTAAATTTACTTTTCTCAAATGCCAATCTAATTCTTTACCTCTACTCATACCAAAGTATGTTG
>JAUHXN010000012.1 GCA_030426865.1 bacterium
CAAGAATCATTGATACTTCTAGAAAAGAAAGAACTTCTGGAATTTTTCGACTCGGTTTTGGTAGGTCAAGTTTTTCAGTTTTGTTGTCTGTTATTACTTTTTTGTAGTTTAAATATTTGAAGAATTCTCTAATAGCAGATAAATATCTCGCCCTAGAAGAGTTATTTAAACCTATCTCATACAATTGATTAAAGAAATTTTCTAATAATTCTAAAGATATGCTTTTATAGTCTGAAACACCATTATCAAAAATGAATTCTAATAGCTTATTTAAATCATTTCTATATGATGAAATCGTATTCTCAGCAAGACCTTTTTCTAATTCAATATAATATAAAAAAGCTTTAAGTTGTTTAGTCAAACTTATAGGTAATTCTTGAGTTTTAGACTTCATAATCAGTTTTAATAGATTTAGGAGCTTCCTTATATTGTATTCGTTTGTGTCCCATGCCAATTAGATTCTTGACAATTGTGAATCTTACAATTTGCAATTCTTTTACTGAAATACCTGATTCATCGAATTGACCATCTGAAATCCTATCAATAATAACTTTCTGCAAAATAGCATCCAATTCATCACTTGTATAGTTTCTAACGTGTGATATTGCTTCAGCTGTATCACAGAGCATAATCAAAGCTGCTTCTCTTGATTTTGGTTTTGGACCTGGATATCTATAATCATCTTCTAGTACTTTTGATTTATCTTCAGCTTGTTCTAAAGCTTTATTATAAAAATACTGAACAAGACTAGTACCATGATGCATTAATATTACATCTATCATTCTATTCGGTAATTTATATTGTTTTGCTAATTCTACTCCATAATTGACATGATCAATTATTATTTTGGCACTCTTCTTAGGAGGCATTTGATCATGTTTATTCCCGATATCTATTTGATTTTCAACGAAATATTCAGGTTTTTTCATTTTACCAATATCATGAAATAAACTACTTACTTTACAATATACTGGATTAGCTCCTATTGCTATTGCTGATCTTTCAGCTAACATTGCTACGTTCAAGCTATGCTGATAAGTACCAGGAGCAATGTCACTCATTTTCTTCAATAAAGGATGGTCAGGGTTGTCATATTCCTTAAGTTGTAAATCAGTTGAGAAATTTGAGAATCTTTCAAGAATAAATATTAAACCAAATGTAATTAAAGGAGAAAGTATAGAATTGGCTGAAATAATAATAGAATTGTTCAATAGTTCCGTTAAGTTTGAAGATCGTTCAAAATAGAATACTATTAAAGGAAAAGCATAACCAAGAAAGATAAAAAATATAGATTTGAACATCTGAGTTCTATTTTGGATGTCTCTAACAGTATATGAAGCCACTGCACCTGCAAAAAGATGTAATAGGGCAGTAGAGTAATCGTTACCCCTTACTCCAGCAACCAGCAATGCTAATGTAACTGTAAAGTAAAACGCAGTTCGGGAATCAAATATAATTGCTGCCATCATAGAAAAAGCAGGAATAAAAATTAGGTATTCAATACTGAATGAAGTGTTAATTTCTAATGATAGCCAAGATAATAGTGCTGTTGTAACAAATATTAAACACAAAATAATCAACTGAAAATTGTCACTGAAAATTCGATTTCTAATATTTTTAAGGTAAAAGACTAATAATAATAAAATTAATAGGGCATGACCTAAGCTACCAAGAAGAAGAATTAATGAATTTCCCTTTTCCTCTGAAGCATCTATTGAACTAAAATATGATTTAAGTACTCTGACCTGTTTTTCGGAAAGTCTATCATTTTTTCTAACAAGAATTTGCCCTTTCGAAATTATCTCTTCATTTTTTGGTACATTACTAACTGCTAGCTTAATTCTTTCATTAGTTAAGTTCGGTGAAAAGATTAGGTTAGGTTGAATAAATTTTATTATTTGCGAACTTAAATCACTATATATCTGTTCATTAACATTTGTTTTGAGGAGGTTTTTTATTTTTTGTTCAACCTCCTCAATTTGATATACATTATCAAAATTTAAAATTGTTTGTTCATTTCTATCATTAACAACATATAGTGAATTATTATTAAAATCTGATTTATTCTTATCTATTATTCCCTTACCGTAATAATCATTAAAGACTTCTTTTAGTCTTCTTTTTAAACTAGCTTGATTATCACTATAATTTTTCTTTATCTTAATATCATAATTATAATTTTTAAATACATAACTAGTATCTAATATCATAAGTATTTCTTGTATAACTCTTTCGTCTGTACCACTTATTACTTTAAAATTAGGTAATACTTGAGATTTGACTTGCTCAATTTCTAAGTTGTATTTTTTTCTACTTTTTAATAGCGGAAATGGTTTTTCTGCGGACAATGCTTTACTATTCCAAAGTTGTCCCTCAGATAAATTCTGACCAGCTCCATTAAATAAATCACTGCCTATATGATATGAAAAGAAAAATGTCGTTGCTATGAGAGTTGAAGCAAGAATTAAATATTTAATAAATCTTGATTTTCTAAGAAAATTATCATTCTCAACGGAACGAAAAGCATCTTGTATATTTAATTTATCAAAAAGAGTTTGATTTTGATTTGACATATAATTATTTATTCTATTTGATGAATAACAATAATAATAAAACTGTAATTAAAAAATAAATTATTAGTTTGATTTTTTTACAAAACATTTATGAAATTTTGTTCGAATTAATAAAAGAAGATACGAAATCTAAAGCAAGAATTGGAAAAATAGTCACAGATAATTCTGTGATTAATACACCTGTTTTTATGCCAGTAGGTACTGTAGGCACTGTTAAAGCTGTCGACCAGAGGATAATCAAAGAGGAAATGGACTATAATATAATACTTGGTAATACTTATCATTTGTATTTGAGACCCGGAATGGAAGTCATATCACACTATGGTGGTTTACATAAATTTATAAATTGGGATAGATCTATACTTACTGATAGTGGAGGGTTTCAAGTATTTTCACTACAAGACATAAGACATATTTCTGATGAAGGAGTAGAATTCAAATCTCATATCGATGGATCTAAACATTACTTTACACCTGCGAAAGTTGTTGAAATTCAAAAAACATTAGGTTCAGATATATGTATGGTTTTAGACGAATGTGTAGAATATCCTGCTGAAAGAGACTATGTAGAAAAATCAATGAAATTATCTTTGAAATGGGCCCAAGATTCGAAAAATGAATTTGAACTTCAAAAACAAAGGTATAACCATAAGCAGTTCTTATTTGGGATTGGGCAAGGCGGAATGGAAAAGGATCTAAGAATAGAATACTGTAAAAGAATGAGCGATATGGATTTCGATGGAAATGCTATTGGAGGTCTTTCTGTAGGTGAAGAAGCCGAGGTAATGTATGATATGACAGATATTTGCACTGACCACCTCCCTAAAAATAAGCCTAGATACTTAATGGGGGTAGGAAAACCAGAGAATATACTTGAGTGTATAGAAAGAGGAATAGATATGTTTGATTGCGTATTACCTACTAGGAATGCAAGAAATGGTCAATTATTTACGACAACTGGTGTGGTTAATATTAGAAATTCTAAATATATAATGGATGATCAACCAATAGATTCGGGATTAGATAATCACGCAAGTATTAATTATTCTAGAGGATACTTAAGACATCTTATAAAGTCCAATGAAATATTGGGAAACGTAATTGCATCTCAACAAAACCTCGCATTTTATAAATGGCTAGTTGACCAAGCAAGAGCACATATCCAGAAAGGTGATTTTATTGAATGGAAAAATTATTACTTAAGCAATTATTATAGTAAATTTGTAAAATAAAAATCAAATAACAAGTAAAAAGGGTTTAGAATAATGATTAAAACAATACTTGCAATGGCTCCAAACGGTGCACAAGGCGGTGGTGACTCAATGTGGTCAATGTTAATATTCTTTGGTGCTATGTTTGCTATAATGTATTTCTTGATGATTCGTCCTCAAAAGAAGAAGCAACAAGAACACAAACAAATGATTGATAGTATCAAAAAAGGAGATAAGGTAATAACTTCAACTGGAATACATGGTACTGTTACTGATGTAAGTGAAGAAACGTTCTTGGTACAAATTGCAGACAATGTTCATGTCAGATTTGAAAGAGCTGCAGTTTCTGCTATAAAATAGTTAGTTTAAAGAAATAATTAAGATTAATCTTTCATCTTTTAAAGCAGGTGAAAGATTTTTTATAGGTGGTATATGGATACAATTGAAAGTGCATTAAACGATTTAGTGTCGGGCAAAATGATCGTAGTTATGGATGATGAAGATCGTGAGAATGAAGGTGATCTAATTTGTTCGGCTGAACTATGTACACCAGAAATGGTGAATTTTATGTCAACTCAAGGTAAAGGACTTATTTGCGTATCGATAACTCCTGAAAGAGCGGCAGAACTTGAATTGGAAGTTATGGTTAAAAATAATTCTGCCCTTCATGAAACTAAATTTACTGTTTCCGTTGATTATGTTCATAACACAAGTACTGGAATATCTGCAGTTGATAGAGCACATACTATTAGAGCTTTAGCCAATAAAGATACTAAACCTAATGATTTAGGTCGTCCAGGACATATCTTTCCTCTAATTGCTCAAGCAGGTGGAGTGTTAAGAAGAGCTGGTCATACTGAAGCTACAGTTGATTTGATGAGACTTGCTGGTTTAAAGCCTGTTGGTGTACTTTGTGAAGTCATCAATGAAGATGGAACAATGGCGAGAAAGGCAGATTTAATGGAGTTTGCAAAGAAATATAATTTAAAAATAATTACAGTAAAAGACTTAATAGCTTATAGATTCCAAAAGGATACTTTAGTTAAAGAAGTTGCCTCTGCAAAAATACCATCTGAATATGGTGATTTTAAAATGCATGTATTTGAAAACTTAGTAGATGGGAAAGAGCATATAGCTCTAGTCAAGGGAAGTTGGAAGGAAGATGAACCTATTCTAGTAAGAGTACATTCAGAATGTTTAACTGGAGATGTTTTCGGTTCATTCAGATGTGATTGTGGGCCACAGCTTGAACAAGCACTTACGAACATAGAAAATAATGGGAAAGGTGTATTGTTATATATGAGACAAGAGGGAAGAGGCATAGGACTAATTAATAAGATTAAGGCTTATGCTCTTCAGGAAGAAGGAATGGATACAGTCGAAGCAAATGAACACTTAGGTTTCAAAGCTGACGCAAGAGATTATGGAGTAGGTGCACAGATTTTACATTCTCTTGGTGTTAGAAAAATGATTTTAATGACAAATAACCCTAAGAAAAGAGTTGGGATTAACAGTTATGGTCTTGAAGTTGTAGATACTAAATCAATAGAAATACTAGCAAATAAACATAATGAAGCTTATTTAAAGACAAAAAAAGACAAAATGGGTCATTTACTTAAAAATATGTAAAAAAAGGGAGTACCGTCATGGCTGAAAAAAATTATATGACCAAAGAAAAATACCGTGAATTAGAAGATAATTTAAAAACAATGCAAAGTAAAGGTAGAAGAGAAATTGCTCAGAAAATTGCAGATGCGAGATCACATGGTGATTTATCTGAAAACGCTGACTATGATGCAGCTAAGGAAGAGCAAGGCCTATTTGAAATGAAAATAGCAAAGTTAAGTCAATTATTATCAAATGCTGAAATAATTGATCCTGCTGATTTCCCTGATGATAAAGTATATATATTATCAAAAGTTAAAGTACTTAATAAGAAAGTTAATCGAGAAATGGTATTTCAACTAGTTAGTGCAGCTGAAGCAGACTTTGAGCAGAATAAAATCTCTGTAAGTTCACCATTAGGAAAAGCATTAATGGGTAAATCTATTGGTGATGAAGCTGAAATGATAGCACCTGCTGGAACAATAAAATATGAAATATTGGATATTAAAAAACCTTAAAATATTCAATTTTCCATTAAACCTTTTTCGTATTAGATTGTCTTATTGGTATATTAACAATTTACCTTGCTGAATAATATGGGATATATATCATTGTTATATGATACTGACCAAGAAATAGTCAATGAATATTGTAATTCGAAAAGCGATAGAGCTGCTAATGCTTTGATTAGAAAGTACAGTTCTTTAGTTTATTTTACTGCTTTAAGATATGTTCAAAATGAACATGATGCTCAGGATATATCACAAGATGTATTTATTAAAGTACTATCAAAATTACATACTTTTAAAAATCAGAGTAATCTTCAAACTTGGATATATTCAATTACAGCTAATCAAAGTAAGAATTTTTTAAGAAAAAAGTCACTACGGAAATTTTTGAGAATTGATAAAGAAGTGAGTTTCGAAATTGAAGATAAGTATCAATATACACCTCATGAAGAACTAGAATCATCTGAATCGAATCAATTATTAATTAAAGAATTAGCTAAATTACCTGAGAAACAAAGAGAAGTTTTTTCACTAAGATATTTCAATGATATGAGTTATGTTGAAATATCAAAATTACTTGGTACTTCAGTAGGTGGATTGAAAGCTAATTATTTCCATGCTGTTAAAAAACTTTCTTCAAAATTAGGAGAAATCAAATAATGAAAGATTTATCAAAAGATGAGATGCTAGATTTAATTTCTGACTATTCATTCGGTAGATTAAGTCCTAATGAAGAAAAATTATTTGAGTTTAATCTAGTAAAGTATCCAGAACTAAAAGAAGAGATTATCGATATTAGAAAAGCTTTTAGTAAGGTAAATAAAGAAAAACTTCAAAATGAATTAGACAACAGAACTGCAAATATGCCTTATCTTATTAAACAGAGGCAATATTCTCAAAAGAAAAATCTAAATTTAAGGAAAAACATACTTAAACTATCTTTACCAATCATTGCAGTAATTGGATTTTTCTTTTTTATGAGGCAATTCCAATTAAAGGAAAATAGCCATATAAATCAGTTGCCTGAGACTATATTATCTGCTGATGAAGCAAATATTATCTTCGAAAACGAAGACGTATCCTATTATGATCCTTACTATAATGACTTTTATATAGAAAGTAGGGAAGAGAGTAATATTGATAGAACTGATATTATTAATAACTCCTCTAGCACTACGATTTACAACTACTTAGAAAATATATCAGAAAAAGAATTTAATGAACTTTTAGATGAGTTAGACAATGAGAATTTTAATTTATAGTATATTATTGTTGTTTTTTACAACAACATTCGCATTTACTCAACCTATGAAGATGCATGAGAGAATGTTAACTCTTAAAAAAGTAAAACTACTTGAGTATATGGATTTGAATGAATCAAAGTCAGATAAGCTCTTAGTTATAGTTACTAAGTATGAAAACGAATTACGAGACTTAAATAACAAAATAAAAGAGCTAAGCAAAAAGTTAAGTGAAGATATTGAAAAACTAAGTGAAAGTGAATTGAAAAAAAGAAACGATGAGCTTTATAAAAATCTAGAAAAAATATCTGAAATTCAAAAAAACAAACTTAATGAAGCAAGAGCTACTTTGAGTGAAAAAGAATTTGCAAAATTTCAAATTTTTGAATTAAAATTTGCACATGAACTCAGAAAGCATTTATTTGAAAATAGAAAAAAGAGTAAATGAGTGATAATTGAAATCAAGACATCCTTTATTAAAATTATTAATATATATCTTAGGGGGATATTTAGTCGGATATATCATTAGTCCAGATATATACCTAGTTATCACTTTTTCTGTTATCGCCCTATTATCTTCCTTATTTACATCGCTTTCCACTAATATCAAGTATCTTATTCTAGCTAGTTTGATTGGATTAAACTTGTATAGCAATACGGAGCTTTATCATTTTAAAAGTCTAGATAATCATATTTCAAATAGTTTCGAAGGATTATATGATGGTGAGATTCAAGAAGTTATATCTATAAATAATAAGTACAAACGATTTATAGCTACAGGAATTATTTACTCTTCGATATTTAAAAAACCTCATGAATGCAAATCTATTGTAACTTTATTTGATAAAGAAAATAATATAGAAGTCAAACCTGGTTTAGAATTTGTAACAAATTCTATATTCAAAGTTGGTACTCCTAAGATACTAAAAGAAGATTTTAATGAAAAATCTTATCTAATCTCTAATAAATCACATTTTTATGCTACAACAAATAGCAATAAATTTTCTATTCAAAATGATAATTATAAGATAAGTACATTACTTTATAACATTAGATCAGAAATAAAACATAAGATTCATAAGAATATCCCAGATTCTAACATTGCAAATGTAGTAATTGCTTTAACAACAGGGGATAAGTCGGGTATTGACAAAACAACTAAAGAATCATTTTCATTAACTGGAACTGCACATGTCTTAGCAATAAGCGGCTTACATGTTGGTATATTTTCATTAATTATCTTTACATTAATCGGTTTTTTTAAAAGTAGAAAGAAGAAATTTATAATCTTTAGCTTACTTATTTGGTTTTTTGTTATAGTAACAGGTGGACATCCTTCAGCGATAAGGGCAGCAATTATGGCAACATTAACTGCTTTTCTTATTTATTACGGGAAAATACCTAACCCAATTAATATATTATTATTTACAGCAATCTTTTATATAGTATTAGATCCGATTATTATTTATTCAGTTAGCTTTCAACTATCTATTTTCGCTATATCGGGAATTATTCTTTTTTATAAACCAATTTATCTAACACTTAAAAAGTTATTCTATTTTGAAAATTTATTATCAAGATTTGTAGCATCATCCTTTGCAATTTCATTTGCAGCGACAATACCAACTGCTATTTTAACATCTTATTATTTTAATTCCTTTTCTATTATTTTTCCAATTGCTAATCTATTAATATTACCTTTAATGACTTTCGCATCATTCCAGAGTATATTTTTTGTAATTTTCTCTTCACTTGGATTTCCGACTGCTGAATTATTTGCTAAAACCGCCTACCTTGCAATTGATATTAGTTTAGATATAAATACTTATCTATCTAATGTTAGTCAAGTTATTCAATTAAATATTTCAGATTTAAATATAATTTCTATTATTTCTTCAATTATATTATTGTATTTACTTACAGCAATGAGTGTACGCAAATTCCTATATAGGGTGGTTATTTCTTCAATTGCACTATTCTTAATTTATAATCATGAGTTTACTAATTATAAATCACTTACAATACTTCCTAGAGAACAAGTTACAAGTTTATTAGTTGAAGATAAGAATACAATATACGTACTAATGGCTGATAGAAAGAAATATGATTATCTACAATATGATCATGCACTTACAAAATATCTGATAAATAGAAATAAGACTATTAAATTATTGAAGTCTGGTAATGTATCTATAAATTTCGAAGATAATTATTTAAATTATGATAAGATTTCATCTAACTTTATAAGTATCGATCAAATTAACGATATATCTAAGTGGTTAAATTATGATTTATTATACAGGATAGATAAGAATAATGATTGATTTATTAAAACCAAGTATATTCCCTAATAATATTATTGCTGGTGTAGCTACTGGATATTTTTCTAATAATGAGAGTTTTTCTTATTTTGAGACTTCTAATTTTAACGCACATTCCGTTGAAATCGGTAGGGAATCATTAGAATCTTTATTTAGAGATAAAATCTATCGTTTTCATTATCAAAAGCAAATTCACTCAGATATTATATTAATTGATAAATTGCAGAATGATACTCTTAATTCGGAATCAGATGCCATAATAAGTGATATCCCAGGTGTATTATACAATGTATCAATTGCTGATTGTCAAGCAATTCTAATATATGATTCCGTCAATCAAGCTATAGCAGCAGTTCATTCTGGATGGAAAGGTACTAGCCTTAATATAGTTACTAAGACAATCGAAACTATGAAAAATATTTATAATACTAATACTAATGATCTTCTGGTTTATTTATCTCCATCTGCAAATGTAAAAAACTACGAAGTCGGAATAGAGTTTATTGATATTTTTCCAGAAACAACAATCAAAGTAGAAGACAAATATTATTACGATAATAAAAAAGAAATTATTAAGCAATTATTAGACTCAGGAGTGCTTAAAAATAATATTGAATCTAATGATGATTGTACTATATCTAATAATAGATATCATTCATTTAGAAGGGATAAGAACAAATCAGGTCGAATGTCTGCATTTATAGGCATTAGTGGGCTTTTATAACAGGTTTAATATAACACATAATCTATATTATGTAAACTAACTTATTTAGACCCCTCATTCTATATCAATTCATACTTTTTATCTAAGCATTAGCATTACCCTATTCTTGAACCATAATATTATATTTTTCATTAATAACGAAACAAGAACACCTAAAGTATCAGCCACCCAATCCAAAATTTCTGAAGATCTTCCTTCAATAAAGTATTGGTGAATTTCATCTGAAGCAGCGAATAAAGTTCCAATTATTAATACTAAAATAATGAATTTTTTCTTCAAGTAATTGGAGGAATTTATAAATGCAAATTGTATAGTTAACCCATATATAAAATAAGCTAAAAAATGTAGCAGTTTATCACTCATATAAAATGTATTGTCAATAAACTCGATTCTTTCCTGATGAGATAGATAAATTATAGCGAGCGAAAGCATCAACCAAGGAATGAAATAAATCATTCTATACATTACTTTATACATTTTAAACCCTTGATAATGTCGGAGGCAATTAATTTACTACTATTTTTTAATGATATTTTAGCAGCATTAATATGAGTTAAAGCCGAATTAGCTATTATGTGTAAGTATTTCGAATTCGAATCTAGATTTACTTGACTACCTAATATACCGGATAATACATCTCCCGAACCAGCCGTTGCCATCTCTGGTACACCATCACTTACAAGTATTACCTCTTCCCCATCAGAAATTATTGATGTTGCACCTTTAAGTAAGATGTTTATTTTCATATTAAATGCAGTCTCTTTGACAAGGTCGACTAAATTTTCTATTATATCTTTTCTTTCTTTGCCTAAAAGGTTAGCAAATTCACCCAAATGGGGAGTTATAGTTATATTTTGACTATATTTTTTATTCAAGTCTAATATACTAATAGCATCTGCATCAATAATATATTTTTTATTCGGATAAGATTCTAAAATAGATTTTATCATATTAGTAATTTCAGTAGATTTTCCTAACCCTGGTCCTATAACTATAGAATCAGATTTATCTATTAAATGTTTAATATCATTATTATTTAACATTGATTCATCGTAGTCATTAACTACTTTAGTTATAATTTCAGGTAGTATGTTATAATTTTTGTTAGTAGTTATAAGGTAAACTAAACCTGCACCAGATGAAATTGAGGCATTACAAGTTAAAGCTGCAGCGCCTGACATAGATTCAGAACCAGCAATAACTACGCATTTACCATAGTTAAATTTAGAAGTATTATTTTCTCTTCGTAATGAATTTAATTCTGAATATTTAAAAATATTAGAATAAGCTACTACCACATTACGTGGAATTCCAAGATCCATAACTATTATGTCTCCAGAATAATCTTTGCCATCATTAAGCAGAAGTCCAGTTTTTTCTGCATACATTGTATAAGTATAGTCAGCTTTAAAAGTACTTTCTGAAGCAATTCCATTTAAACTATTTAAACCTGTTGGTATATCAATTGCTATATTTAAACATTTAGTCTTATTTATAGAGTCTATTATTTCTGATATAACTTCATCCAAAGGTAATCGACTACCAATTCCATATATGGAATCAATTATGCAATCGAAATCATTAAAATTAACTGTGTTAATGTCACTTTCTGTAATGTCAAGCGATTTAAGTAAATTAAAATTATATTTGTTGTCTTCAGATTGATTTTCCCTGTTACCAACAATAACAAAGCTTACTTTGTATTCATTATGTAAATGTCTAACTAGAGCTAAACCATCGCCCCCATTATTACCAGGGCCGCATATAATAAGTATTTTAGAACCAATAGTGACTATCTCTTTTAAATTATTTGAGATATAAACAGCTGCGTTCTCCATTAATAATTTAGATTCTATTCCAATGTTATTAATTAAGTGACTATCTAAGGAGTACATGTCATTAGGATTTAAAATTGGTATCATTTTGGATAATGTTAATATAATAATACTCTAATATATACTTAGTTTCTCTTTTTTAATAATGAAACTTATATGAATATTATAACGTTTATAATTGTGATAATACGAAAAGGATAAATAATGAATGATAATTTGAAAATAAATTCAGTCTTGAAACAAGATATTACTTGCTTTTATTTGGCAGGACAATTGGATGCACACAGTGCACCTCTTCTTGAAAAAGAAATTGAAAATGTTATTACATCTAATAATAAGTTAGTTTTTAATTTATCTAATCTTGATTATATAAGTAGTGCAGGTTTAGGTGTATTTATGTCTTTTATTCAAGATATAAGGGAAAATAATGGAGACATCAGATTTGCTGAACTAAATGAAAAAGTAAAAAATGTAATGGATTTATTAGGATTCAACCATATATATGATATCACAGATACAGAGCAGGAAGCAATTGATAAATATTCGAATTAAGTCAATGAACACAAATCTTAACCATATAGCAAAATTTAAAACTTTCTCGAAAACTGAGAATTTGGAAAGTATTAGGAGTTTTGTGTTTGAAAATTCAACTAATTTTGGATTTAATGAATATAAAGCTGAGGAATTAGTTCTTGCAGTTGATGAAGCATGTACTAATTTAATTAAACATGCATATAAGTACAATGCTGAAGACTCAATAATCGTAGAAATAAATAGTAATGAAAACATTTTTATAGTGAATATAATTGATTTCTCTCCTTCGTTTGATCCTAGATTTGTAGAAGACCCTGATATGAAAGAATATAGAGATGAATACAAAAAAGGTGGACTAGGAATCTTTATTATGAAATCTTTAGTTGATAGTGTTGATTATCAAATTACTAACAACGGAAGAATAAAAAATATACTTACCTTAACTAAACAATTATCATAATAATCACCAATATCCTCATAAATCCATATTGATTTCTTATATTTGCAACTATAAATACTCAAGAAATCTGATTATATTATGGTTACTATTCGTTACGTATTGATGCTATTGTGTATAGTTCTTCCTATTGTATTAGCATTCAAACATGGGATATCGTCACCTCGTAAAAAATACTGGGTCATAACAACGTTTATTCTTGTAACTTCAGTGATTTATTTTACTATCATCCCCCCTATTTCAGGAAATTTTAGCGACGCAAGAAGATTGAGTAATACTGAAGATTTCAAAGATGTCGATGTTTCATTTATAGTATCAGAAATAGTTTTAAATAATGAACAAGTTCTAATTACTGCTATACCAAGTGAGATTTTCCACTTTACTGAAAAAAAGAATCTTGAGAAGAATAGCTATACAGTTATTTCGCCGAAAAGCATTGATTTTACTAGTATTGAAGTAGGTGATAACGTAGTATCCACTTTAAATTATATTGAAGAAACTAATACTTATACACTTAAGAAAATAATTGCAGTAAATCCACTCTTAGAATATCCATTTATAGAAGCACTCCAACATAGAATTAAAAACTTGAATTTACATGTACCGTTGCATTGGACTTCTTTTATTGCTTACCTTGTTTCTCTTATATTTTCTATAAAGTATTTAAAACATGATAACTTAGAAGATGATGTTATCGCCAGTTCTGCAATTAAAATTGGTCTAATATTCACAATATTAGGTACAGTAACCGGAATGGTATGGGCTAAGTTTAATTGGGGAGCATATTGGAATTGGGATCCAAGACAAACTACAATTCTTGTTATTATGCTCATTTATTTCGCATATTTCGGATTACGTAATTCTTTAGATAGTTTTGAAAAGAAAGCAAAATTAAGTGCAGTTTATTCGATTGTCAGTTTTATTTCTGTACCTGTGCTAATGTTTATAATTCCTCGTTTATTACCTAGTTTACATCCAGGTGGTAAAGATGATGGGACAACTGGTCCAGTCTTAAGTACACAAGCGGATATGGTTGATTCAAGTTTAGCATTTATATTTTACTTATCTATTGCTGCATTTTTATTTATTTACTTCTGGTATTTAAGTATTGAAATCAGACAAAAAATGTTAGAAAATAAATTAAGAGAACAAAATGTATAATTTCTTAAATGATAATTCTATATATGTCGTCCTAGTGGTTGCGTTAATTAATTGGTTTGGATTGTTCGTTTATCTTATGAGAACGGAATCAAAACTAAATAGGTTAGAAAAGCAATATTCGTCAAATAATTTGAAATCTAAAGGAAAAAATGAATAAAAAGTATATTATAGGTGGATTAATAATCATTACTTTTATTGTTCTAGCTATGTTTTCTTTTCAAGATAACACTACTGAGTTTGTTAATATTGAAGAAGCTAAAGCTAGTAAAGAAACAGTTCAAGTATATGGGCATTGGTTAAAAGATAAAGAATCGAACTATAATGCAGAAAACAATGAGTTCGAGTTTTTTATGGAAGATGAATCTGGTAATGTATTTAAAGTTCTTCATTATGGTGCAAAACCAAATAATTTTGAAATTGCAGCAAAAGTTGTAGTCAAAGGACACTACGAGGGAGATTTATTCAAATCAAATCAAATATTAACAAAATGTCCTTCAAAGTACGAAGGTACAATTGAAGAATTACAGGAAAGTTAAATGCTAGGACAAATTTTAATCTACGTTGCATTCGGATTGAGTGTACTATCAGGAATATTCTACCTAATAGCTAAAGATAAACCCGGCCTACTAAAATTAGGTCGGTTTGCATATTATGGAGTTACTGCTACTATGTTAGCAATCTCTATGTATTTGCTATCGAATATATTATCTCATAATTTTCAAATGACTTATGTTTGGGAGTATTCATCTACAACTCTTCCGTTGAATCTCTTAGTTTCAACTTTTTATGCAGGTCAACAAGGTTCTTTTTTATTATGGGGTTTGACTTTAACACTAATTGGATTTTTCCTTATACCATATCTTAAAGATCGAAATTACGAATATGTAACTATGGGTATATTTGTATCCGTTATTTCTTTCATATTATTAATACTTATTTTTAAGAGTCCATTTGAATATGTTTGGGAGACTTATGCTGACCAGAATGTAGAAATTGGATTTACTCCTAAGGAAGGAAGAGGCTTAAATCCAATACTTCAAAACTATTGGATAAATATACACCCCCCTATTCTATTTCTTGGATATTCTGCAATGACAATACCATATATATTTGCTATATCTGGTTTGTTAAAAGGAGATTATCGTAAATGGATAAGATTAGCACTACCATGGACCCTTTTTGCATCTGCAATCTTAGGTCTTGGGTTGATGCTCGGAGGTCTTTGGGCTTATGAAACATTAGGTTGGGGTGGATTTTGGGCATGGGATCCAGTTGAAAATTCATCATTAATTCCCTGGTTAACTGCTGTAACTCTTGTACATACTATGTATATACATCAGAAAACAGGTGGGTTAATAAAAACTAATTTTGTTTTAGCCTTCCTAACCTTCTTATTCGTTTTGTATGCAACTTTTTTGACTAGAAGTGGTGTTTTAGGTGATACATCTGTTCATTCTTTTGTTTCACCAGGACCGATAGTTTATCAGTTACTATTAATTTTCATGATAGCTTTTCTTCTTCTTGCAATTATAACATTATTTGTAAGATTGAATAAGATTAAAAGCCCTGAGATTAATTTCAAAGTCAGTTCGAAAGAATTTATAGTTTCTTTGGGAGTAATAGTACTTTTA
This sequence comes from bacterium, assembly GCA_030426865.1. Taxonomy (GTDB): domain Bacteria; phylum Bacteroidota; class Ignavibacteria; order Kapaibacteriales; family UBA2268; genus PGYR01. The sequence continues at coordinate 15,803 of JAUHXN010000012.1, forward strand.
TTAATTACATTTATAGTTCTTTTTGGTACAAGTTGGCCTATAATAACTGATATACTTGGCATGACAAAATCAACTGTAGAAGTTAAATGGTACAATCAACTTAATTTACCACTTGCAATACTTATGATGATTTTTAGTTCTCTTGCCATATATTTTTCATGGAATAGAACTAATTTTTCGAAGATTACGAAAAAAGTGATAATTGGGGTTACTGTTGGTGTATTACTTTCGGTAATTTCTGCACTAATGGGTGTAAACCAATTTAGCTACTTAATGCTTGTATTTGCTGTAGGCTTTTCACTTTATGTTAATCTAGAATTTATAGTAAAAAATATAAAGAAAGATAAGAAACTCATAGGTGGATTCGTAGCTCATACAGGATTAGCATTTCTTTTATTAGGCGCTTTAGCTTCAGGTGCATATTCAGAATCTATTCAAGTAACTATAAGGAACGGACAATATGCTGAATTCAAAGGTTATCGTATAGAGCATAATGGTAAACAAAGAGTAGAGTTAGAGAAACATGACCGTGAGAAATATGAATACAATATAGATATAATAAAAGACAATGATACAACTAGAGTTCACCCTGTAGCATTTTGGAGTGAATTTAATGATATGGAAACACCATTCTTTGAACCAGGTGTAAAAATGACTCCTTTTAAAGATATTTATATTGCAATGGCATTAACTCCTCATTATGAAGTCAAGCCTATTGCTCTTAAAAAGCAACTTTCCGCACCTATTAGCTTAGATACTAACTATAAGATAAAAATGTTAGACTTTCTTATGTTAGATATGCAAAAGGGTCCTATGCAAGAGGATGGAAAACCTAAAGAGAAGATGAAGATTGGAACTTTAGTAAGATTAAGTAATGATAAAGGATATATAAAAGAAGATACTATATTTGCAGAAATGAATATGAAAACAATGACTAATGATCCTATTTGGTATGATTTAGATTCTACTAATATACAAATTGGATTTATGCAAATAATGCCTGATAAAGAGAACTTAGCGAATTCAGGTGCATTATTCATGTTTAAAGAAAAAGGTGGTGAATTATCAATGCCTGAAGAGATGCTTATACTAGAGATATCTGATAAACCATTTATTAATTTGGTGTGGCTCGGTACCATTCTAATAGTTGGAGGATTTTTTATTTCATTATTTAAGTATATGCGTCCTAAACATTTGAAGGAAGCATTTAGAAATGAGACAGAGAATAATAAAGCTAACATATTAGAATCAGACTCTATTTAAATTTTATAATAGTCTAATAAAAGACTTTTTATATATATCTTAATCTGATTTGAAACGTTATATAATTAAAGATAATAATAATTTTAAAGGTTCAATATGAAAAAAGTAATAATATCAGTACTATCAATCGTAGCAGTGATATCCATATTTAGTATGTTTTCTAAAGATTTAACATCTGCTGAAGGTACAAAAAATAAACAAGTATTTGAAGTCACTTCTGTTTCAGAAGTAGTCAAAGATAAATTAATTGATTTTAAATATATTGAAAATGGTGAGGAAAAATCTTTTTCAGATTTAGCTAAAGGAAAAGTTGTATTTTTAAACTTCTGGGGAACATGGTGTCCACCATGTCGTGGAGAAATTCCTGACATAATGAAAATACAAAAAGAATTAGCAAAAAGTGATATTATAATTGCTGGTGTTGCACTAGAAAGGAATACCACGAAAGACAAATTTGCAAAAGTTGAGAATTTCCATACTTCTAATAAGATGAATTATATTAATTTTGTAGATGTGGATAACAAATTGAATGCAGCTTATGGTGGTATGCAATATGTACCTACTACATTGATAATTAATAAGGATGGAGTAATAAAGGAAGTAATTCAAGGTGCTCGTCCCTATGAATCATTCATGGAATCTATTAAAAAAGTTTTATAATATTTTGTTTATAAAATATATTATGTTATTTTTGTAATCGTTTTTTGCGCCGGTAGCTCAGCTGGATAGAGCAACAGCCTTCTAAGCTGTGGGTCAAAGGTTCGAGTCCTTTTCGGCGTACATTACATAAAATTGGTCAAGAGTCAACAACTAAAAATGGCTAAATTCCGTCAGATCTGAAAAGAAGCAGCGGTAGGTTTATTTGAAGTGTGTTTGATTTCTTGACCTTTTTTTATATTATTTATCGTATATTTGTTCCTATGAATAAGAAAATTTTAATCAATTCGACAATTAATGAAGTTAGAATTGCAATCACTGAAGATAAACAACTTGCTGAATACTTCATTGACCTTCCTGACAAAGAAAAGCTGCTAGGTAATATATATCTTGGACGAGTAAATAGAGTCGTTCAAGGACTAAATGCTGCTTTTATTAGTATAGGTCAAAAACAAGATGCTTTTTTACATTTTTCTGATATTGATGAATCACTTGAAAGTGATGTAGAAATAGAAGATGAAGAAGATGATGATGAACCAGAAACTGAATCGTTATCAAAGGCAGTTGACAAATCTCAAAAAACAGATGATGAGATTTCTACTGACGTAGCTCTAAGAAAAACACATGCTATAAAAAGAAATGTTACCTCGGAGGCAACTTTTTCTACTAAAAGCTCTGGTAACATTCAGATCAACCTAGAAGAAGGTCAGAATATATTAGTTCAAGTAACTCGAGAAGCCTATGGTACAAAAGGCGTTAAAGTAACCTCTAAAGTATCATTACCTGGACGTTATGTAGTATTCTTACCATTTGACGATTGGCTAGGGGTTTCTAAAAGAATTAAATCTCATAAAGAAAGATCTAGACTAAGGAAGTTAGCTCGGAACACATTACCTAAAGGGTCAGGGTGTATAATTAGAACTGCAGCTCATGGTAAATCTGATGATGAATTAAAAGCCGATTGGGATAGTTTAATTAGTACATGGAAAGAAGTTGAAAAAAAGGTCGAATTATCGAAACCTCCTACACTACTTTATCAAGATATGCACTTAACATCCAGTATTATTAGAGATTTGTTTACAAAAGATGTAACAGAAGTCATTATTGATTCTAAAAAATTATATAATGAGATAATTACATATCTTAAGAAAAAAAGTCCAGCCCTTCTTGATAAGGTTACTTATTATAAGGGTAATAAATCATTATTTGATGAATATGGTGTTGAACGAGATATAGCAAAAACATTTAGAAGAACTGTTCATTTGAAATCAGGGGCTTCTTTTGTAATTGACCAAACCGAAGCAATGGTTGTAATTGATATAAATTCGGGTCGTTCAGTAGATAAAGATCAAGAAGGTACTGCACTTAAAACTAATATGGAAGTCCTCAAAGAGATTGCTAGACATATAAGATTACGTGATTTAGCTGGTATTATACTTATTGATTTCATAGATATGAAAAACCCTGCAAATAGAAAGAAAGTCTATTATGCAATGAATAAAGAACTAGAAAGAGATAGAGCTAAAACGGTTACATATCCTCTGACTAAGTTAGGATTATTACAAATCACTCGTCAAAGAATTAACCAAAATATTAGTGAAAAAGTATCAGACCTCTGCCCTACTTGTGGTGGTTCAGGTAAAATTACTAGTAAAAGTGTTCTATTAAATCAGATAGAAAGATGGTTAAGAAACTTTAGAGCTAAAACTAAGGAATTTAGGTTGGAACTTGTAGTACACCCTGATATTGCTGATTACTTAACTCAAGGCACTCTCTCAAGATTATCAAAATTAATGATAAAGTACTTTGTAAAAATCAATATAAAGCAAGCCGATAGTATGAGTATAAGTCAATTTCAATTTCACTCACTAAAGAAACAAAAAGATATAACTTCGGAGTATATGAATGGGGTTTAAAAATATCAGTATATTGGGATCAACAGGATCAATCGGCACCCAAACACTAGATGTTATTTCCCAATCTGAACAAATAGTTATTAATTATCTAACTACTAATACCAATATTTTATTATTAGAAGAACAATGTAAGGTGTTTAACCCTAAAGGGGTAGTTATATCAGACTTCGATTCATTTAGTCAGTTCAAATCATCTACCAAATTTGAAGGTGAAATATATTTTGGTGAAGAGGGACTTGAAATTATTTCTTCTGATTCAACTACAGATTTACTGGTTTCATCCTTAGTAGGATTTGCAGGGGTAATACCTACTCTAAATGCAATCAATAATAAGATTGATGTTGCTCTTGCAAATAAGGAAACATTAGTTGCGGCTGGAGAAATAATTACAACTGCTGCAAAGAATAATAATGTTAATATATTCCCAATTGATAGCGAACATAGTGCCATACAACAATGTTTGATTGGTGAGAATATTGATGATATAGAAAAGATAATACTTACTGCCAGTGGTGGACCTTTTTTTGAAACACCTTCTGAAAAATTTGAAAGTATTACAATCGAAGATGCATTGAATCATCCTAACTGGACTATGGGTAGTAAGATAACTATAGATTCAGCTACTTTGATGAATAAGGGTTTAGAAGTAATAGAAGCATATTGGTTATTTGGATTACCTGTTGAAGCAATAGATGTAATAATCCATCCTCAGAGTATAATTCATTCAATGGTACAATTCAAAGATAGTTCTGTAAAAGCTCAATTAGGACTTCCAGATATGAAAGTTCCTATTGCGTATGCTTTGAACTATCCAAAACATAAGTCATATGACTTTAAAAGAATGAACTTAGCAGAGATTGGTACACTTACATTCTTTAAACCAGATTATAATAAATTCCCTAATTTAAGGTTAGCTTTTGAAGCTTTAGAGAGAGGAGGCAGTACTTGCTGTATATTAAATGCAGTAAATGAAGTCACAGTTCAGAGCTTTTTAGAAGGAAAGATAGGATTTAAATCAATTTCTGAAATAAATTCTTTGATGTTAGATAAAATTGAATCTACTAACAATCCGTCAATACATGACATTATCGAAGCAGATAAAAATGCTCGAATTATTACAAATGAATATATAAATAGCAATAATGGAATTTATAAATAGTTTATTTTACTTTATCATTGTACTCGGTATTTTAGTCTTTGTACATGAACTAGGACATTTTTTAGCTGCTCGTATGACAGGAATGAGAGCTGAGATTTTCTCAATAGGTATGGGTAAAAGATTGTTTGGGTGGAACAGGATTACTGGATTCACTAAAGGCGACTTACCTAAGGATTGGGATGGCGGAGATCACACTGATTATCGTTTATCATTATTACCTATTGGAGGATATGTTAAAATATCTGGTATGGTTGATGAAAGTATGGATAATCTAGAGATAGCATCTGAACCCAAACAATATGAATTCAGATCAAAAAATGCACTTCAAAAAGCATTCGTACTGATTGCTGGTGTAGTAATGAATTTTCTTTTAGCAGTTGCTATATTCACTTGGCTCACATATTCACAGGGTGAAACAAAACTTAAAACTACTGAAATAGCTTATGTTGCTAATAATAGTTTAGCAAGTAAAATAGGGTTTGAAAATAATGATAAAGTAATAGCTATTAATGGGAAGAAAACTAACAATTGGACTGAAATCATTGATGGTCTTGTCATTGATGATCTTGGAAAAGATAAAAAAATAATAGTTGATAGGTCAGGATCTCAAGTCGCACTTAAGTTAAAGAATAAAGAGATTTTGGATGTTTTATCTAATAAAGGTAGTTTAGGTATAAGTCCTAAAGGAAATATAGTAGTTCTGACTGATATATTCACATTGGAGCCTGCTGGTGAAGCTGGATTAATGACTTATGATACAGTAAGAACTGCGAATAATGAAGAAATAGCATCCGTACAGCAGTTTATTAGTGTTGTGAGTTCAAATAAAGAACAACCCGTTGAGATTTTAGTTTCAAGAAAATCTGGTGATACTCTATTAACAGTAACTCCTAATAAAAAAGGTAAAATTGGAGCTGGTTTATTTGAAGTTAGTAAAGGAGAATTCGAAACTGTTTCTTTTGGAATAGGTGAATCATTAACTATTGGCTTTGATAAAACTATCCAATACATTGACTTAATTGTAACTAGTATAAGTCAGATTTTCAAGGGTAATATTGCTTTCGAAAATGCAGTTGGTGGACCAATAATGATTGCAAAGCAGTCGGCTGAATCCGCTGAGAGGGGTATCGATTCATTCTTGATATTTATCGCTGCTCTTTCACTTTCATTGGCTTTATTAAATATTTTACCTATACCAGCACTTGATGGTGGTCATCTTCTTATTGTTTTAATTGAAGCAATCTATAGAAAAGAATTACCGCTTAAAATAAAAATGGCAATTCAAAATGTTGGAATGTTGCTCTTACTAACTCTTATGGTTATAATTGTTATATTTGACGTACTTAGATAATAATATTTAAACCTTAGTTTTTTTAAGGAGTATTCCTCCAATTACGAATAGAACTACTAAAGAAAGGATAGCAATTCTATAGGAATCTGTCATATCTAATGCAAAGCTAAATATAAAGTATCCAATCCAAGAAGTACCACGCTCTGAAATTTCATAAAAGCTGAAATATTCAGTTTCCTTTTCTTTTGGTATAAGTTTAGAGAATTGTGAGCGGCTTAATGCTTGTGTACCTCCTAATACTAAAGCAATCACAAATGCTAGTATATAGAAATCCATTGCAGTATATAAGAATTGGTATGCATAAACAAGGCATAAAACCCATATAATTAAGCTAAATAAGATTGAAGACTTAGCAGAATACTTCTCAGCAACCTTATTAAAAATAATAGATCCAAAGAATGCTACAAATTGAACCATTAATATTGCACTTATTAAAGTACTTTGTTCCAAACCTAATTCCTTAGCCCCAAATAGAGCTGAAAAAGTAATTACTGCCTTTGATGGCAAACGCGGCTATGTGCTTACTCCAATATTAGGCGATGGACGCAGTTATGAAGGAAAAACCCTACATAAATTATTACTCACCGAAGGTTATTTGCGCATTTATGTGCCAAAGAAGTCTACGTCGA
>JAUHXN010000271.1 GCA_030426865.1 bacterium
CTTGCATCTACGTTTATATTTATTCGCATATCACCATGTCCGCCTTGCTTAGTATAGAAATCAACGCAGCCCCATACATATTTGCGCATTACTTTACCTGTTGGGTCTAGTTGCTTATTATTTTTTATTACTATTATCTTTCTGTACTTCTTGCGTACTTTCTTGATAACTGGGTCTGTCGGTGGTAGTAAATCTAGCTCTGCTTTATCTTTGGGAAACGTCTTATATAGTTCCATTGCTTGTCTTTCTAGCTGTGCATAGTCCGATGATATCATCTCTATAACCACTAATCGAGAGAATGGGGGATAGCTCAGATCTTCTCTGTGCTGCAACTCCTCGCCGAGAAAATCCAGATTTAACATCTGTTTGATAGATTTGATCGCATAATTATCAGGTACTGTCGTTTGTAGTATTACTTTGCTTTCCGCATTCTTACTTCTACCGGCTCTTCCAGCTACCTGATTTATTAGTTGGTAAGTCTTTTCTGCAGCTCTTATATCGCTCATGAATAAATCTACATCTGCATTCAATATACCCACCAACCCGATTGTAGAAAAATCCAACCCTTTGGCTATCATCTGCGTACCGACTAGTATATCTATTCCACCATCGGTGAACTTCTGCAGTATTTGCCTTTGCTTATTCTTGTTAGTCACCGTATCCGAATCATATCGTACTACGGTTATATTATCACCCAATATCTCATTTATCTCATCTTCTACTTGCTGTGTTCCAAGCCCGATTTTTATTACATCATCAGCTCCGCAACCTTTGCAATGCTCTGTGTACTCTTCTTTATGACCACAGTAATGGCATATCATCACGTTACTATGGCTGTGGTAAGTCATTGCTATATCACAATCTTCGCATTGGGGTATATGGGCACAGCTCTGACATTGGACGAAGCTAGAATGCCCACGCCTATTTTGGAAGAGCATAACTTTTCTTCCTTCTGCAAGTGTAGATTTTATCTGCTCTATTAGCCCAAAAGAGAGCGAGCCGTGCATTCCACCAGATTTACGTGCATTGAGCAAGTCAACTAATTCAATTGTTGGTAGCTTGTGCGAATCCGCTCTTTCAATCATCTGGTAGTAGCCGTACTTACCTTGCTTGGCATTATAATATGTCTCCAGCGAAGGAGTCGCAGACCCAAAAATCACAGGACAATCTAATATATGTCCTCTTACTGTTGCCAAATCCCGTGCATTGTAACGAGGAGCGGGTGAGTCTTGCTTGTAACTCTGGTCGTGTTCCTCATCTACTATTATCAGCCCTATGTTTTTCATAGGGGTGAAGATAGTCGAGCGTGGGCCTATTACTATATCATATTCGCCGTTGGCTATCTGTTGCCAAAGTTCATAGCGTTCATTCTTATTCAATTTACTGAGTATGGTACACACTCGCCCAGGAAATGAAAGCTTGAATCTATCAGTCAGTTGTGGGGTTAGTGAAATTTCTGGCAAAAGCATTACTACTTGCTTTCCTGCACTAATTACATCTCTGATTAAGTGCATATATATCAGAGTTTTCCCACTACCTGTTATTCCGTGGATTAGTATGTTTTTCTTGCCATTTTCTATTTCATTTCTAATATCTACAAGTACTTGCTTTTGAAAATCAGCTAGTTCTAAATCTAATTCTACTTTCGTACTTAACTCTGACAGCCCTTCTGTTACTCGACTAACTTCTATTTCGACTTTCTCTATTAAACCTTTCTTTTCCAAGGCAGTAATAGCTGCTGCCGAAATATTATAATCATTGATTAGAGCTTGTTGTAAAATTGGTTGTTCTGTTTCTAAGTAATGACTACAAATAGAATCAAATGCTTCCATCTGCTTTGCTGAGCGAGAAAGGTACTCTTTACCTATTCTGTGTATATATTTGTCGTCTATTCCATCAGTTTTAGTAGGTTTGACAGCTACCATCATCTTCGGTTTGTGTTCTTCCTTCATCTCATAGCTAATCTCTATATAGCCTGAGTCTCGGAACTCTAGGTATTGCTTATAGCTATATGTAAAACCGTACTTATTTTTCAGTGTACTAAGAGCTATATAATCATCAGCATCGGTCAACAAATTGATTAGTTCTTCTCTTTTTTTCGAACTCTGTTTAAACTTTGTTAGCTCAATTTCGTTATATACGTCAGACAGTTTGACGAAAACTTCTTCTTGTGGGAAAGTCTTCGGTGGGAATGCTGCCATGAATACTTCACCTAGTGAGCAAAGATAATAGTCTGCTGTCCATTTGCATAATTTCAAGAAACTAATATCGGCTATTGGTTCTTTATCAACCACATCCGATATTTCCTTCAGTTTAATGTCTGGTATATCGCTAGTTACATTAACTACTAATCCAGTTATTATCTTGTTGGAGAAATTAACAATTACCCTCTTTCCTATTATATCCGAGCCATAGCGCTCTGGTATTAGGTAAGAATAAATTTGGTTTACTCGCAATGGTACAGATACTTCTGCTACAAATGGCATAATCGAATTTTTGTAATTGTATTAGGTTTCAAATGTAATATAATCTAATTAGAATAAAGAGTGGAAAATATGAAAAAACAATATCTAATCTTACTTGCATCTATAACAATGCTTTTTGCTATTAAGAGTGAAATCATTGCTCAAAATGACATAGCTAGTTCTCGTCAAAATGCAATTACGCGAGCAATAGAAAAAGCTAGCCCTGCGATTGTAGGAATAAATGTAACTGAAGTAAGGCAAGTACTATATCGTAACCCTTATAGCGGAACCCTTTTCGAAAGGTTTTTTGGTCGTCAAAGAGACAGAGTACGAGAGTACGAAGTAAAAGGACTTGGCTCAGGATTTATAATCTCACCAGATGGTTATATATTAACTAATAATCACGTAGCTGGAAATGCAAAAAAAGTAGTAGTTACCACTACTGATGGAAAAAGATTTGATGCTGATATAATTGGAACTGACCCAGCAACTGATATTGCACTTCTCAAAATAAATTCAGATGAAAGGTTGCCTTATTTACAATTTGCTGATTCAGACGATCTGATAATAGGCGAATGGGCAATAGCACTTGGTAATCCATTTGGACTTTTTGATATTAATGCAAAGCCGACTGTTACAGTTGGAGTTATCTCTAATAAAGGTGTTAATTTTTTAGAAGAGCAAGACAAACGATTGACGGTTTACAAAGATATGATACAAACTGATGCGGCTATTAGCTCAGGAAACTCCGGTGGGCCACTGGTAAATGCAGAAGGAAAGGCCATTGGTATGAATACAATGATTTTTTCGACAGCTCAATCACAATCTGGTTCGGGAAGTATAGGTATCGGATTTTCTATACCTATTAACCGAGTTAGTCAAATTGTAGAATTAATAAAATCAAAGAAGACCATAAACCGCAATGTTTATTTGGGTTTAGAAATACAAGAAATAGACGAGAGAGTAATTAAATATCTTAATTTACCAGATATCAGAGGAGTTGTTATTTATTCTACTCAGAATAGTGGCCCCGCTAACAGAGCCGGCTTGGAACCAGGAGATGTTATACTTACAATTAACGGTAGAAAGGTACTTAGAGAAGATGATTTTTACATAGAAGTTTATGATAGTATGGTTGGGGAAACTATGGAATTTCAAATCCTACGTGGAGATAACGAAAAAACTATTAAATTGCAGTTAGAAGAACCTCAACAAAACAGAAGATATAGGTAGTGGAAGAATCCAAATCAGTTCTATCAGCACAAGGTCTAATCAAAATCTATGGCAAACGAACAGTAGTCAGAGGAATAGATGTAGAAGTGAAACAAGGTGAAATTGTCGGCTTACTCGGTCCCAATGGAGCTGGTAAAACTACTACTTTCTATATGATAGTGGGTATGGTTCGCCCCAATAAGGGAATAGTAAGAATAGATGACAAAAAAATAACTCGTAAAGCGATGTACCAACGTGCTAGAATGGGTATTAGTTATCTACCACAAGAGCCATCAGTATTCCGAAAGCTATCAGTTGAAAATAACATAAAAGCCGTCCTACAGCTCCAAAAAGGGCTAAGAAGAAAGCAAATAAATGAAAAGCTAGAACAGCTATTAG
>JAUHXN010000272.1 GCA_030426865.1 bacterium
GTAGTAGCTCCATTATCAAAATAGATCAGATTTTTCCCATTCACTTGTCTATTCAGAATGGGAAAATCTTCTCTAATTTTTTTTTCGTCAAACTCTTTCACTGGAGTTGTCATTTACATACCGAATTTTAGCTCTACTTGCTGAGTTATATACTCGCGTATTGGCTCTATAGTTATCTTATCTATTATCTCTTGTGAGTAAGCCAACAACAACAATGCTTTCGCTTTTTCCTTTGGTATTCCTCTAGCTTGAAGATAGAATAAAGCGTCTTTGTCAATTGATCCAGTAGATGAACCGTGACTACACTTAACATCATCTGCATAGATTTCCAATTCGGGTTTCGCATTGACTTTAGCTGTATCTGTCAGTAACACATTCTTGCTTGACTGATATGCGTTGGTTTTCTGAGCATCAGGACGAACAAGTATTTTCCCATTGAAAGTACCAATAGAAGAATCACCAAGAACACCTTTGTAAAGCTCATTACTCTCGCAATGAGGAGTAGCATGATCTACCATTGTGTGGTTATCTATCAGGTTGCGTCCGCTACCGTAGTAATATCCATAATAATGAGTTTCTATATTCTCACCATTATGTGTAGTCCCTAGGTCATTACGAACAAATTTTCCATTAAGAGTAATCGTGTTACTTGTGTAGTTCGAATCTCTCTCTTGTTTAGCTTCAGATTGAGCGAAATATATACCATTGTCAGTGTCATTTTGGAACTTAATATGTTCCAGATGAGTGTTATGACCTACGTATATTTCTGTACTTATATTCGAGATTCCAGTGTTATCGCCAATAGTGTGATTGGTTTCGTATAACTTGAAATTCGAGTTATCTTCTGCAATTATCAGATTTCGTGCTTGCTTGAATTGAGTTCCGCTTTTCGTATCCACTATATTGATAATATGTAGTGGCTTTTCCTCTACTAAGCCTTTCTTAGCTTTGATAAATACTCCATCAAATGAAAGCGCAGTATTAATAGATGAAAATACATTAGTATCATTTTTTAAGTAAGCATTATAATGCATTTCGAAGTCAACTTTATTATCGTTTAGGGCTGTTTTCATACTTTTCACTTCAAGTGAAGTATCAAAGCTTGAAAGTTCATCATTGTAGAACCCATTGACTATTACTACATAATTATCTATTCCTTCTACTTTCAGATTGTCAATATCTTCTTTGGTAATACTGTGATTAGTCTCAGTGATATCTAGTTTGAAATCAAGACCATTCAGAAACCCAACATTAGTATATTTCCAAAGCTCGTTTTTCAGAGTTGGCAATCCTTTAGATTCGAAGTGTTTGATAGCATCGACTCTGACTTTATGCTGAGCAGAATCCTTATGACCGTTCAGATGATTTTCGTAGATGTCGAAACTGCTTAGTATTCTTTCTTTAAAATTATTTCCTTGTATAGGCATATTTTCTCCTTATGCAGTCTGTTCTTCTATCGCGTGATCTTTTACCCAATCGTATCCTTTTTCCTCTAGTTCTAGTGCTAATTCTTTACCACCAGATTTTACTATTTTACCATCTGCCAATACATGTACAAAGTCCGGTACTATGTAGTTAAGCAATCTTTGGTAGTGAGTGATTAGTACGAATGCATTATTTTCGTTTCTAAGTGTGTTTACACCTTGTGATACTATTTTTAGTGCATCTATATCTAGCCCCGAATCAGTTTCATCAAGTAAAGCCAATTTCGGCTCTAACATTGCTAGTTGGAAAATCTCATTTCTCTTCTTTTCTCCACCAGAAAAACCTTCGTTAACGGCACGGCTCATAAAGCTTTTATCTATTTCTACCAGAGCAGATTTCTCTCTCATTCTAGCTAAGAAATCTTTTGCAGAAAGTGGCTCTTCGCCTCTAGCTTCTCTTATGGCGTTTACAGATGATTTCATAAAGTTAGCGTTGCTCACACCCGGTATTTCTACAGGATATTGGAATGCTAAGAAAATACCTTTCTGTGCTCTTTCGTGAACTTCTAAATCTGTAATGTCTTCACCTTCGAAAAGGATGCGACCACCGTTTATTTCGTAATCTTCTCTACCAGCAATTACAGAAGCCAAGGTACTTTTGCCTGAGCCATTAGGACCCATAATAGCGTGTACTTCACCGGGATTAACTTCCAAATTCAAACCTTTTAAAATTTGATTATCTTCTATTTTTGCTTGTAAATTTTCTACTTTCAATAATGACATTTAAAAACTCCTAATTCTAATTTTCTTTGTTGATATTGGGACTACCCAACGCTACCTTCTAAACTGATAGCTAATAATTTTTGTGCTTCTACCGCAAATTCCATCGGCAGCTTATTTAATACTTCTTTTGCATAACCATTGATGATCAGCTCCATTGCTTGCGCTTCGTCCATTCCTCTTTGGCTACAGTAGAACAAAATATCTTCTGATACTTTCGAAGTAGTTGCTTCGTGTTCTACTACTGAAGAAGAGTTGCCTATCTCAATATATGGGAACGTATGAGCTCCACATTTATCACCGATTAGTAGCGAATCACATTCCGAGAAATTACGAGCATTTTTAGCATTCTTAGTTATATTAACAAGACCTCGGTAACTGTTCTCACTTCTTCCAGCCGAAATACCTTTCGATATAATTCTACTTCGAGTGTTTTTACCAATGTGAGTCATCTTAGAGCCAGTGTCGGCCTGTTGGAAATTGTTAGTAACAGCAACTGAATAGAACTCACCGATTGAGTTGTCGCCTTTCAGTACACAACTAGGGTATTTCCATGTAATAGATGAACCAGTTTCTACTTGAGTCCAAGAGATTTTAGAGTTCTCACCTTCGCAAAGTCCTCTCTTAGTAACGAAGTTGTAAACTCCACCCTTACCGTTCTTATCACCTGGATACCAGTTTTGTACTGTAGAATATTTAACTTCTGCGTCTTTGTGAGCTACTATTTCTACTACAGCAGCATGCAACTGATTTTCATCACGCATAGGAGCTGTACAACCCTCTAGGTAACTAACGTAGCTACCTTCATCAGCTATGATAAGAGTACGCTCGAATTGACCAGTCAGAGCCGCGTTCATACGGAAGTATGTGCTTAGCTCCATTGGGCAGCGAACTCCTTTTGGAATATAACAAAAAGAGCCATCGCTAAACACAGCAGAGTTAAGGGCAGCATAGAAATTATCCGTGGTCGGTACTACCGAACCAAGATATTGCTTTACTAATTCAGGGTGCTCTTTTACTGCTTCACTCATAGGGCAAAATATCACGCCCATTTCTTTCAATTGTTTTTGAAAAGTTGTCTTGACTGAGACACTATCAACTACTATATCAACAGCAACACCAGTCAATCGCTTTTGTTCATCGATTGATATACCAAGCTTTTCGAAAGTCTTTAATAGTTCAGGATCTACCTCATCTAGACTATCTAATTGTGGCTTTTTCTTAGGAGCGGCATAATAATATACATCTTGATAGTCTATTTTGGGGAAATCTACTTTCGCCCACATAGGATCTTTCATTGTTAACCAATGTCTATAAGCTTTTAGTCGCCACTCTAACATGAACTCTGGCTCTTCTTTTTTAGCAGAGATAAAGCGGACTATATCTTCGTTCAATCCCTTAGGAGCAAATTCTTGCTCAATATCGGTAGTAAACCCGTATTTATAGTCACTGGTGGTTACTTCTTCTATTAGCTTATCTTCATTGAAATCAGTCATTTCAACCTCGATTATTTTTAGTTTCTATTTCTATTAAGTTCTGCTCTGCAATGTCAAGTAAAGATGTCTGTAAAAATATATCTTCTACTTTCTTTTGCAACAACTGAATAGGTCCGTGCAAATAGCAATTTTCTTTTTTCTCACATTCCTTATCACCCGAGACACAATCAACTAGTTCTGGTCTAGATTCCAAAGAATCTAATATATCCATCAACCTAATAGTGTCAGCTGGTCTAGCCAAGAAATATCCACCTTTTGTACCTTGCTGAGAATCTAGTAACTCTGCGCGCATAAGCTTTTGCATAGTTTTAGCTAGAAAATCATAAGATAAGTGAAGGTTCTCTGAAAGTGATTTGGCAGTAAAAAGA
>JAUHXN010000273.1 GCA_030426865.1 bacterium
TTTCTGAAAATCAACTCCGAATTTTCTTTTTCTATTGATAAACTATTATTTACAACTAATTTATCATTCCAATAATCTAAGTAGTTAGTACCAGTTTCCAAATTAATCCGTTTTTCTGTGTAACTAGGGAACTCATTTATTAAGACATTTAGATGCTCGTTATACTTCACGATAATATCTATATAACCATCTTTGTTATAATCATTCAATAGTAATTCTTCATAATTATCTTCGAAATCCTCAAGCTGAGAATTAGTCTTATTTATTATTTCTGCTTCATTATTAATTGTTAAAACTGTTAAAGTACCTTCTAAATTTAAATTTATAACTTCAAGGTTCTTATCGTTATCTAAATCACATATTATATTCAACCCACTAGCAGAATCAAAAAGTTTCTTCTTTAAAATGAACTTACCTTCTCCTTGATTCATATATAAATCTGTACTTATTATCATATCAAGTAGTTCGTCTTCATTTATATCTACTAATATAATATTAGCATTGGTTGAATATTTATTTGTAGTATCTATTAAATCTATTTGTTGTTGATAATCGAATAAATCTGAAGAATTGATTGAGCTTGTAAACACATCAACCATATAATTACTCTCTCCATAAACTTGGTTACCACTCATATCATTGTAAAACTGGTATCTGTTGAAGAGTTCATAATCACATATTTTACTATTAAATTTAATACTTGTTTGTAATCTTGAGTTAGAATTTAATGATTCAAATTTTACATATATGTTTTCTTTAATAAACTCTAAGTCTTTGTCCATCAAATTTAATACTATTTGACTTACCCCCTTTTCAGAAATAGTATAAATGGTTTGGAAGACTGGAATAGAGTCTAAGTATTGATTAAATGAATTTTTGTCTTTATATATAGAGATTCTTAATGAATCAATACCCTCTGAGTAAGCGTGTATAGAAATACTATCTAAAACAATATTATTTGTATTAGAAAATACTTGTGTCTCTGATATAATGTTACTTTCTTTGAAAATTCTAGCTTTTAAGGAAGTAATTGATATTAAGAAAATCAAGAGTACTATTCGGATTATTTTTGACATAACATTAAATGTATTTTGTTGTTTTAATAAAACTCCCACTAATTAGGTAAACTAACAACTTGATTTTTGTTTATTTTTTATGATTTTTGTGTTTTGTTATTAATTTATATGATATAATTAAATAATACTATGACTTATTCTATTTTCTAAAGTTCATAGGATATTTGAAAAAATACATTATAAGAAGTAGGAGAACAATTATTTTTTTTTGGTAAAAAATTAAAACATTTAACTAACATCAAGACAGATTTCTAAGATGAAAAGTCATCATAGATAAATTATTAATTAGGATCAGCAATATTTTAAATCGGAATGGAGTATTAGGAATACATTTTGACATAGAACACTCTTGAGATAGAACCTCTAAATTGGGTTTAGATCAATAAACGATTTTAAATCTACTGCCATTATTATATTCTTGAATTATACTTTCCCCTTTAAACTACTTGGACAGGTTCTTAGTTTGTATCATTTCAACAATCTATTCAAATATTAATAAATCCCTTCCCCCTAACTCCATATAATACAATGTATTCCAAATAGTTGCAATTTTAATTCACATCGTATGTCAACTACTCTAAGTTAAGTTTTAGATTTCAATTCCAATTCTTCTTTTCAAATAATTCACAAACATAGTTCCTATTAGGGATTAAAAATCGTCTAAATTCTGTTCCTACAACTCTATTACCACCTTGATTAATTTTGTCTTTATTTCTACAAAAGAATCCCAAGCAAATCCCCACTGCCCAAATCGAATGTTTGCAATTTAAACATCTCTCTTCTATTGTGTAATTCTCTTCCGTTAGGTACTTTTCAACTTCTCGTTTATATACAAATATAGGTTTGATATTTGAATGAACGAAATTAAAATTAGCACCATAAGCAAGTATTTCATTCTGCTGTATCCAACTATGAACTTTCTTTTTAATATTTTTTACACGAACAGAGTATTTGATTGTCCAAGAATTTGAATTTGGATCAAGTTGTATTTTAACCCATCCTTTTCTGAGTAATGATTTTATAATTACACGCTCTGATTTGGGTACGATATTAGATTTCTCCTCATACTTATCAAATTCGGCTTTTATTGTAGTCGATGTTAATCCGAATAGACTAGGATTAACTAATACGTAATTAAAATGAGTGGTTGTAAATTGGTAGTACTCATCATCTGGTGAGATCCAATAGGCTTCTATAGACATAACGTACTCCGATGTTAGTTTAACAAACGTGAGTACCAAGACAGATTTTTTACAGCAATTCTACTGTCGCATCATCTTACCACCGTAGAACTTTTCTCGGTTGGTACACATCTAAGTGTTCTTGATACTGATTCAAAATTAATTAAATATAACGTGTTTAAAAAATCACATCTTTAAATCTGTACTTAATTAAATACTTTATTAAGATATAAAAATAGATGAATAATCAATAAGTTACTACTGTCAAATTTCATATACAGATACAACTAAATTTACAGAAGTACTTGATAAATAAAAAAGTAGATGTATCTAATTTCTATACCTCTACTTTTTACAATTAATATTATTACACTAACGTTTTTATAAATAAGTTGTAGTTCTTAATCTCTCAAGTATTTATAAATATACACCTTCTCTCCATTAATATAGTGTATGAAACATAGTCTTGGAAGCTCATCCCTATTAAAACGCATATAAGCAGTATTAGAATTAATGGGGATATTGATACTTCTAATTAATTTTCCATTAGTAGAATAAATTGAAAATGTACCTGAATTAATAACTTTATT
Source organism: bacterium (assembly GCA_030426865.1). Classification (GTDB taxonomy): domain Bacteria; phylum Bacteroidota; class Ignavibacteria; order Kapaibacteriales; family UBA2268; genus PGYR01. The sequence continues at coordinate 2,848 of JAUHXN010000273.1, forward strand.
AGAAATAAGCGAGAACTCGATATAATCACCAATATTTAAAGTATTTAATTTTAGCTCATCGTTTTGAGGGAATTTTAGAATATTACTTATTGGCTCATTTACCTCTGCCAATAAAACAATTTTAGCTAATGGATTATTTGGGTTATTAGATTCGATAATTAATTTGTTCGTATAGGTTCCAAATTTTGATGATAAAAAAGAAACACAATATTCAATTTCTTCATTGGATTCTAAAAATAATGGAAATGATAAAATATCCGTCAAATTAAATGGGGATTTAGAACTTTCCAAATAAATACTATTAATAGATAATATACCTTCACCTTTATTAGAAATATTAAAGCAGATTTCGGATGCTTGATTTTCTTCTAATTTCCCATAATCTAATTCAGATAGTTCTAGTACCATATTAGGTTTTAGCCCCAAACCTTTTCCATTCAAAAAGACTTCACTATTTTCCTTATCAAAAGAATTTGAATGAATTACCAATACATCGGTATAATCTTTTTCAGACTCGGGGGTAAATATCACTTCTATCTCTACGAAAGAAGATGTTTCAATATGTAAAGGTAAATAGTCAGAGATTTCAGAAGAGAAAGAAAAATTCCCAATTTTATTTTCAAATGATATATCATCAATTATAAGTGTAGTATCTCCTAAATTTCTAATAACTACAGTTTTAGATAAAGAATTGTTTACCTTCACTTCACCAAAATCTAAAACTTTAGATTCAAGTGAAATTATCGGTTTTTTAGTTTTTACAAACTCATATTTATATAATGCACTTGTATAATTAAAAGTGGAAAGCTCCACTCCAGTTCCAAAATATCCATTATCACCTAATGAAAAAGCTACAGGCCATGCGGTACTAGAATATGGGAGCATCAATTCTTCGTCCTTATTCCATTTATTAGTTTTTGGATCATATTTGAATATATCAGAGTAATTGTCTGCGTAATTACTTTGTCCTCCACCAACATAAGCTATTCCTTTGTAAACAAAAGAAGCAGTAGCTTGCCTTGCTTCGGAAGGAAACGAAGATTTCTTTTCCCAGAAGTTTCCAGTAACATTATATTGGTACAATGTATTTAGCTGATTATCGAATCCTTGACCACCTAACCCAACAAATCCTTTATCCTCAATTACGAAACTAACTGGAAATATCATTGGTTCAGGTAAATCTACAA
>JAUHXN010000013.1 GCA_030426865.1 bacterium
AGCTAATTACTTCTTGATGAATTTAGTAGTAGTAAATACACCTTCCGATGAAGTTACTACATTGTAAATTCCAGCGTTCAGGTTCGACACGTCCATCTGATGGCTTGTATTACCATTCAGATTAGCCGTAGCTACCAATTTGCCTTTCGCATCAAATATCTGCACTGTTTCAATTCTATTTCGAGAATTAATAGTTAGAATATCTTCTGTAGGATTAGGGAACAGATTTAGTGTAGTCATCTCCGTATCAATAGCTACAGAAGATTGTGATAATGATATAGGGTTGACAGCATACCATTTCTGAATGTTTACATCGCCTATTAATGATACAGTTATTTCTTCGTGCAGTGCTATCCAGAATCTATAGTCTTCTGATACATATATGTATCTATCTACTTGCTGTCCCGCTAGTCCAGTTTCTGTTAATTGGACATGGATTCTAAGTATATTTTCGAACGTACCTGTAGGAGTGATTAAAGTACCAGACCCATCAACTTCTGTATTTACAGTACCAGTTAGAGGAAATTCATTAGCTGCTAGAACATATTTGCCAGAATAAGTACTGTTTTGCTTTACACCATAGCTTAAAGGCAAATCGAACATATTAATTGGCGGGTCAAAATAACCATATATATTATTATCAGGATCATTTTCATCCAAATTAGTGGCGAAACCACTTATTTCCATTTCATTCATAATAGAGCTATAATATTGGTAAGCACCATCTTTAGATTTACCACACATTACTGCATCTGGGAATTCATCAGCAAAAGGAGTAGTTGAAGGATTAACAAAAACGAAATAGTCGTCATCTGGATATGAGTCATTTGTAAAATCCCAAGTAACATCTTCACCACCATCACCTGGAGTAAAAACTGTCATATCATTATTAGCCATAATAGCTACCGAATCACCCATTTCGGGCATATTTTCATTAGTATATGTTTGGGAAAAAAGCTGAGTTGAAATAACTATCAAACAAGCTAAAAATGTAAATAGTTTCATATAAAAAACCTCTTTTGAAAAAATATTTAAATTGAATTATACCAATATAATAAATATTAAGAATATAGTTTATTAATTTACTCTACTAACTCCCTATTCTTCAATGACTGAGACAATTCCGGCTTGCTCTTCTATTTCTTGTTTAGTAAACAAACTATCAGATATTATCAGATCATCTAATGAACCAGTGAAGTAAGCTTCTAAATCAACTCTAGCGCCAATTCTTGGTTGCCAATTCTTCTTAACTGGAGTATGTATTTCATCTCTTTGTTTTTGGATACCATCTATGTATAGAGTTGCAATAGTCGTTTCGTCATTGATGAGTTCAAAGTTGTAAGCTATGTGATGCCACTTATCATCAAAGTATTTTTCTTTATCATAAGCTAGTCTTATACCATCTCCTTGGGCATTCCAAGACATTGTTTGGTACTGTTCAAATGAGTTCACACCTATAAAGTAAGACCCAACGAACCATACCGAATTAGAAATAATATCATAGTGTGAGCTTGATTTTATATTGTTTTGCTCTCCAACTTTCGCCCAAAAGCTTATGGCAAAATCACCTTCGAAATCTAGCATACCATCATAGGGTAATAACACACTATTGCTACCGTCAAAATAGATTGCAGCGTTTCCGTTGCCGTGCCTGTCGGTAACGAATGTAGTATATTCGGCAGTACCATGATATTCATTCAAACCACTATCTTCGAGATTGTTTTCAAAATGATATTCTGAGTAATATTGTTTTACTTTCGGTTCTTCATTATCTATAATTGGAGTAGTTGATTTGTCATCACTACACGAAATAAATAATATGATACTCGATAATATAAATAAGATTCTATTCATCATTTTTCTATTTTTTTTGTTAATTACCAATTCAACAGTATATAAAAAATAGAAATACTTTAATTATAAAAATCACAATCAACCAAGTGATCGTTGACCATTCCCGTTGCTTGCATAAAAGCGTAGCAGGTTGTCGGGCCTATGAATTTGAACCCTCGCTTTTTTAGAGTTTTACTCATTTGTGTTGCTTCGGGTGTTATAGCAGGAATATCCGACAATGCCCTTCTTTCGTTCAATATGGGTTTATGGTCAACAAACTGCCATATATACTTATCGAATGAGCCATACTCTTTCTGTATTTCAAGATAGATTCTTGCATTATTTATTGCGGCTTCTATCTTAGTTCTGTTTCTAATAATCCCACTGTCTAAGAGTAATCTCTCTATTTTTTCATCGCCGTATTTAGCTACTTTTATAGCATCAAAATCATCAAAAGCTTTTCGGAAATTCTCTCTTTTCTTCAGTATAGTTATCCAACTCAATCCAGCTTGGAAAGATTCTAGAAGTAAAAATTCGAATAGTTTCTGGTCATTATGCAGAGGCTTCCCCCATTCCTTATCGTGATATTCCACATATAGAGGGTCATCACCACACCAAGGGCATCTTGCTATTATTTTTTCTTCCATTTCATTTCTCTTTTTTATTAAAATTATAAAATATATCTAACTAATAATCATTATTTTAAATACACATATAAAATTATAAAACTGTAAAAGATGAAAAAATTACTACGTACGCTATTTACATTTATAGTCATATCATTCCATCTCCAATCACAAGAAGTACTAATCTACTCTGACGATGGTGCTTGGGAAGATGGGATAATAGCATTAGAACATTTTTTCGATAACCAGAATGTAACTCATACACGATTATATGCTGCTGATTTGAATGCTAACACTTGGCACAAAGAAGCACTCGCTGTTGTCTTTCCGGGTGGTTATGCATACAATTATCAACTTGCTATCTCATTAGATGCTGTAGACGAAATAAGAGATTATGTAGCTAACGGAGGAGGGTATATTGGTATCTGTGCTGGTGCCTATTTCGCATCAAAAACTGTTGCTTGGGAAGGTGGTGTATATCCTTATGAACTTGGGCTTTTCGACGGTACAGCATACGGTTCGTTGAATTATATTGCACCTTGGCCCAACTATACAATGACCGATATATCGCTAAATAAGAATAATAATATAAGCAAAGGTAGCAAAGATAAAATCTCCGTATTATATTATGGAGGACCTATTTTTACACCCAATCCAGGAGTAAAGATAGACACTATCGCAACTTGGGATTCGGCTAATAATTCACTTGCTGTTATAAACTTTGAATATGAAAAAGGAAGAGTGCTATTGCTTGGACCACACTTAGAATTAGAGGAAAGCGATGATAGAGACGGCACCGAGTTCGCTGCAGAATTAGATGATATAGAAAGCGATTGGACTATATTAGAAAGTGGGTATAAATGGCTTACTAACTCGGCTCAGACATCAGTAAATGAATTATTAGATGATAAACACAGTATAATCTCACCTAATCCAGTTTCTGATGAACTTCGTTTAGATTATACTAAACATGAACTTAAGTCTATTACTATTTATAATTTGAATGCCGAAAAGGTCTATAATTCAACTGAAATTAGTACAGCAATAGATGTGTCGAGACTAACACCAGGTACTTACATTATTGAACTATCATCATCAGAAGGGATTATAAAACAAAAGTTTATAAAGAAATAGAAATTTAGGCCTTAGGGCTTTCGCCATATTTATTAGTACCTTCGTCACCTTCTTGAACAGCATAATACATAATCATAACTGCGCCTATGAATAATAGTAAATATAGCGCTGTATATTTGCCGGACTTACCTATGTCATGGAATCTACGAACAGTTACGCTTACAGTAGGTAAAAAAATAAATGTAAGAAACACAAAGGTAAGATAATAAGCAATTCCTAATTCCACTTCAATAACAGAAAGCACTAAGTAAGTAATGAAATTTGCAAGAAAGAAATGCCAGAATTCTCTTCTCCTTGCTCTTCCCTTGAAGTTCACATAATTACTTAATGCTTTGTTATAATATTTCATTCAAATCCGATTAATCTAAATTGATTATTCTTTTATAAACTTATGAGTTTCAGAACTATTTCCATTGGTCTTAGTTATGAAATAAACTCCGCTATTCAGTTTGTTGACATCTATGTTCATACTGTTATTCACATCAAAACTATCAATTATATTGCCTGTAATTGAAGTAAGAGTATATGTTGTTTCAGCTGATTGATAATTATCATCAATTTTGATATTCGATTTAGCTGGATTTGGTGTGATAGTAAATGTCTTTTTTGCTATAGACTCCACAGAAGTGGGAGCATCACCAATAATAATATTATCAATGTAAATAGTACCACCTTGACCAGAAACTAATGAGAATTTCAATGTAGAGCTAGATTGAAAACTATAGTCCGATAGATCAATATTGATAGTCCCCCATTCATCATTATTCGGAACGTATATTGCAGATGTTAAATTTAAAGGATTTTCAATAGGTTGACTAGCAGTAGCTAGATCTTCACCAGCTTTTTCGAATAACAAGTCGTAAGTTTCACCACAGTCATTTGATATATATACTTTTAATGTATCAGTAAAGATTACATCTTGAGTGAAGTAAGGAGGAGTATATTTATGATAGTTAAATGCATAATCAAATGTTACAGATTTATTTTCAATTTGGGTCAAATCAAAATAAGGTGAAAGTAAATCCTCTGAAAGACCTTGGCTAGTAAACAGCAAGATAGTATTGAATGTTGACATAGAATTGTTGCCCGATTTGGAAACATCACCATCTATGCCCCAAGTAAGTAAATTACCCTCAGATTCGTTGAACCAATCTTCTGTGTACTTTTCTTGTCCTTCAAAACCCATAAATAATGATTCACCTATAGATTCGCTATACATACTAATTTCACTCGTTGTCGAATTGTTATTTTCATTCAAATCAGTCCCAGATGAAGGTTCTGCAATAACTTCAACTGTATTCAAACCTTCCGAAAGAGTTAATGATTCATTTTGTAATGCTATCTCCAACGAATTAAACGGTTCAAGAATTATATCTTGTAAATATCCAGTTTCATTGCCGTTTATAATCACTTTCAGATTAATAGGACCAGATGCTATCCCACCAAAATTTCTAATAAGAATTTTTGGTTTAAGAGTATTGTCGCAAGTTCTTTGAGGTATTTCTAGATCAACTAGTTCAATATCTACCCCATTGCGTAATGGGTTATTTACGAAATTAAAAAAACTAACTTCAATCTGAGATGGTGGTATCGTATGAGGCATATTCGGAATCTGAGCTCTATATACTACCCCATTTTCTCGAATTAATTTCTTTTCTAATTTTTGATTGATTTCTAGATAAGGGAAGTCTTCTTCACCATGCACTATAGCAATTGGGATTTTACTTGCATTCTTATAATTGATAGAGTAAGCCAATCCAAGTTCATTCTCCAAATCAAATATACCTTGTATTGCAGGTGTATTCAGTACTAATCCTTTAAACATCTCAGGATTATCTAATCCAAAGATCAGTGCACTACGTCCACCCAATGAGAATCCTTGTAATATTATTTCGTCACTATCTATATTTGAGTATAGTGACTTAGCATAATTTATTGCTTCGGTTATTATTTGTTCATCTCCTAAAGGTGCATAGAAATCTTTTGACTGATCGCTACCACCATCAGGATATACAAAAATCGTATTAGGGATTACAGTTTGCCAACTCAATGAGCTATGAATAGCAGAACTATAATTACTCGAATTGTCCCCCATACCATGTAGCCCAACCATAAGTTTATAAGTAGAATCAGGACTATAATTACTTGGGACATAGAACGATAGAGTTCTTTGTTCTCCATTGAAAGTAATTATTTCATTGAAACTACCTGTTTTTTGGGCATAAGAGTTTAATGATAGTGCTATGCTAACACTCAATAGTAAAAGTAAAGTCTTCATAATTTTATAATTTTTTATATTATGTGAGAAAATCAATTATTGAACAATATTTTAAAATAAAAGTTACTTATTTCTTTTCAAAGTGAATAAGTCTGTACGTCTGTCTCTTAAGTTTTTTACACTTCCGAATTGATTTAGTTCCCGAAGCAAATCTATATCAACGTCTGCGATTAATATCATCTCTGTATTTGTCGTAGCTTCTGCTTTTATTCCACTTGCAGGGAATGCAAAATCACAGGGTGTGAAAACCATTGATTGTGCGAACTGTATATCCATATTATGAACTTTAGGGAGATTACCCACGCTACCAGCTATTGCTACATAGCATTCGTTCTCTATTGCTCTAGCTTGTGCACAGTTGCGAACTCGGGAGTATCCGTTCTGAGTATCGGTTAAGAAAGGAATAAATAGGATATCCATACCCTCATCTGCTAATAGACGGCTAAGCTCTGGGAATTCTACGTCATAGCATATTAATATTCCAATCTTACCACAATCTGTATCAAACGCTTTGAGTTCATAGCCGCCTTGCATACCCCATACTCTAGCTTCATCTGGAGTTACATGAAGCTTTTCGTACCTTTCAGTAGTACCATCACGGCGACACAAATACCCGACATTGAACAATAGATTGTCTTTTATCTCAGGCATACTACCTGTTATTACATTTATATTATAAGATATTGCTAACTCAGATATTTTTTGAACTATGATTTCAGTATGCTTTGCTAGCTCTCTAATAGCTTCTGCCTCTGATAAATGATTATTCTCCGCCATTAGAGGGGCATTGAAAAACTCTGGGAAAAGCGCAAAATCTGACCTATAACCAGATACAGTGTCAATGAAATATTCCACTTGTTGCATTAACTCTTCCAAATTATTGTATGGTCGCATTTGCCATTGGATAAGTCCCAACCTTACTATTTTCTTTTGGCTTGTTGCTTCTTTAGATTTCTTTTCATAATAAATATTATCCCACTTTAGAAGCACTGCATATTCGCTAGATTGTTTGTCTCCTTCCAAATATCCTTTTAGAATTCTAGATGGGTGAAAATCGTTAGAGATTTGAAAATTTAAAACTGGATCATCTATTTCTTTTCGACGTACTTTTTCTATATAGTCTTTTGGAGATATTTCATCTTCATATTGATGGTAATTAGGTATTCGTCCACCAAATGCTATTCCTTTCAAATTCAATTTTTCGCAAAGTTCTTTTCTATAATCATAGAGTCTCCTAGCTAAACGAAGGCCACGGAATTCAGGTTTGATGAATACATCTACACCATATAACACTTCGCCATTTGGTTTGTGAGTACTAAAAGTACAATTACCCGTAATTTCGTTATAAGTATGATTACTATCTACTTTAGAAGAGTTAACCAAAATAGACAAAGCACAACCCGCCAATTGATTATTTACTTTTATTACTACTTGACCATCTGGGAATTTGTCAATTAGTGTTTTTATCTGAAACTCTTCCCAATAATCATGAGGCATATTGGCATACGATTCTATCATAGCGTTTTTCAGCTCTTCATAATCATCTGAAGTCAGGTAACCTAGCTCTATGTTCTCTATTTCTTGTTTTATCATTCTTTTATTTATTTTGTTTTTTGTTAGCTACTAATATAATGATAAATAAATCATGTATTATATTATTTCTTTACTTTGGATAAGCAATTATATTGTTTAGTTTATAGGTATTCTATAAAATAAATATGAGAAATAGAAATGAAACCGAAAACCTTAGTAATACTAAACACTCTAACTTTTCTTTTCGCTCTATATATCAACTTTCTCTCTGGGACAGGGGCTATAAGTGGTGAGACAGTAAGTGATATAAGTGCCAAATATTCCACTATAGTTACTCCTGCAGGTTATGCATTCGCTATATGGGGATTTATCTATACTTTGCTTATAGGTTTCATCGGTTTTCAATGGTATTTATTAATCAAATTAAAAGAAGGCACAATCATCAAAGATAGTGGACTTTGGTTTGCAGTCTCAAACTTAGCTAACACAATGTGGATAGTAGCATGGGTAAATAATTGGATATTAATGTCTGTGTTTTTTATGATACTATTGCTAATCTCTCTATCTAAACTTGTTATAAGAAATAAATTAGAGATATGGGATGCACCACTAAAGATTATGCTATTTGTGTGGTGGCCATTGACATTCTATTTCGGTTGGATAATATTAGCTTCAGTAGTAAACATATCTGCATTTATTGTTAGTCTTAATTTGGGCTTACAATCAGGGGTAATAGAATTGTTGGCTATAATTGTACTGATCATATCAACTATTATATACTTAATACTAATATCAAAAAGAAATCTACGAGAAGCAGCTTTAGTTGGAGTATGGGGTTTTGTGGCTATTGCAGTTAGGCAATACGATGTAAATCAAAATGTAGCAATTACATCTATAATTTTGGCACTCATATTGATTTCAGTTTCAGGTATGCATGCGTGGCGGAATAGAGAAACTACTCCACTTAAGAAATTAAGGCGAAAAGAATTTTGATAATTTAATTTTAAATTCTTATATTGTCTTTATAAATAAAAGGATAGCTTATGGAATTATCTATACTTGAGAAAATCACATTAATAGCTCTAGATGATGACACCGGTAAATGGGTGACGGACTCTATGCGTCTTAACTATGCTCTTGCTGGAGGTGTTCTATTACAGCTAACACAAAAAAAGAAAATTGAGTTAGTAGATAATAAGGTCAACATATTGGATAATAGCCCTACTGATAACTTCCTTATGAATGATGCTATGAAACTAATAGAAGGCATTACGAATAAAAAGGCAGTGAATGTAGTTTATAAACTTGCACGCCTCACTCGAAAACTAAAAGATGGTATTGTTATAGACCTTATGGCAAAGGGTATATTAAAAGAGCAGGAAGGTAAAGTAATGTGGCTTTTCCCGACTACTCATTACCCTATGGTAGATAGCACTTTGGAGAATAGAGTCAAAGCCGAATTAATAGATATAGTTGATAATAATCATCAAGTCCAAAATGAGGACAATCTATTTTTACTAAGTGTACTATTGAATTGCAACTTGGAAAAAGAAGTTTTCGGAACGAAGGCTAATAAAAAGAAAATAGCTAAGAGAATTGAAGAATTAACAGCCGAAAATTCTGTTGGTGGTACAACTAATCAGGCTCTTGTTCAGATGCAAGCGGCTATGACTATGTTGATGATTTCGACTGCTACTATATCGGCGACTAGTACGGGTAGATAATTTGAATTACTAGATTTTACTAATCTAACAGCTTTTTATAGAGCTTGTGTCCATTAGTGCCGAAATTTTTGAAGTAACCAGTGTACCATTGATTTAATTTTATACCATTTCTAATAGAATCCTCGATATCGCTTATTGAGCTTATCCCACCAGTCCTGATGACATGAAATTCATTGGTAGGACTAATTTTTTCAACTGATTGAATCGCTTTACTTGCTAATTCTAATGAAGTTTGCTTTAATGGTTCACCAGACAATCCCCCACCAAATGTATTATAAAAATAATAGTAATGGTGTTGCTCTTTTCTTCGTATGCTTTTTTCTAATTCTTTGTAACGTGTAGAAGTATTGCCAAAATTGACACCCGAATAATTCAAATCTGTAAGAATTCTTACCAAATCATCAACTTGATTTATATTTGTATCATTTGATAATTTGACTATTACAGGAAGATTACGATTTAATTTTGATATGAAATTCTTAGAAATATACTCTAATCTTTCGACTAATTCAGGTTCCAAATTATTACTTACGGACTTGCCTTCTACATTAGGACAACTCTCGTTTATCTCAACAAAATCAACGCCTGCTTTATTATAAATTTCAAGTCCAAGAACCATATTTTTAAGTGCAATTTCTTTAGTATCAACAGAATCGTATGATAGAGAAATACCAATTGGGCAGTTTTTTACTCTTTCAATATTACTTAATCTTTTTGCTACTACCTCGTGTCCAGGATTTGGTAAGCCCATCCAATTTATAGCTGCTTGTGACCGTGGGAAAGGTAAAAATGGATGAGTAACTTTATGTTTAGTATTGCCCTCTCTACTGCGATAAGTAGTAGTTCCAGCTAAGAATGCACCAGCCCCTTGTTTAGCCACTACATTATAACCTTTTCCTAGTTTAAACATTCCGGCAGCATTAAAAATAGGAGCATTGAATCTAATATCCCATAATTTTACAGATTGATCTTTACTGAAAAGAACTTTTTCATCAGGTTCATCTTTCACATATTTTTTGATAAACTGCGTTTTACCATAAGAAGAAATCTTAGCGGCAGCATCAGCAGGTAAATATGCTAATAACGGTCTAAAGTGATGTTCTATTTCAGCAAATGTTTCTAATAAACTCACACAAGTTCCTTTCTTAATCGTGCTACTGGAATTTTTAGTTGTTCTCTGTATTTTGCAATTGTTCTACGAGCAACATTGAATCCATGATCTTTCATCAATTTACTTAGCTTTTGATCGCTATGAGGTTTACGTTTATCTTCAGCGTCAATTACATCTTTTAATTTTTGTTTGATTATACGAGTCGATACTTCTTCCCCATCATCATTTGGTAATGATTCACTGAAAAAGTATTTCAATTCATAAGTACCAAAGTCAGTACGAACATATTTGCCATTAACAATACGGCAAACAGTCGATATATCTAATCCGGTTTCTTCGGCAACAGCTTTGTATATAAGAGGTTTTATTCCTAGTTCACCTACTTCGAAGAAATCTTTTTGTAGATGAGCAATAGCTGTCATCACCATTAACATTGTGTGTTTACGTTGTTTTATCGCCTGAATCAAAAATTTAGCATCATCGTATTTTTTTCTAATCCAATCTCTTGTTTCTTGATTGAATTTACGATACTTTACCTCTTTACGCATTTTCTCGTAAGCTTTGTTCAATCTTAATTCAGGAATCGTGTTATCGTTGAGGGAGATTAAGAGCTCGCCCGTTTCTTCTTCTCTTTTTACAATATAATCAGGAGTTACAGTATTGATTTCGTTTTGATAGTCGTGTCCACCTGGTTTCGGGTTTAGTCCACGAATAACATCTAATACTTTTTTAAGTATCTCTTCATTAATGCTCAATTCTTTGATTATAGCAGAATAATGCTTCTTCATGAATTGATCATAGTAATTTTCAATTATCTCGTAAGATAAATCTTCATATTCAGTAGGTTCCATTATAGCATCAAGCTGTGAAAGTAAACACTCTTGGATAGAACGAGAACCTATACCAGGGGGATCTAAATGCTGGATTGAGTAGAGAACTTTCTCCGCATGAGCCATTGTCACTTCTTCGAAAGGTTCGAAATCGACAATAGATCTTACATCTGATTCACTCAGATTTTCACTTTCTTCTATTACATTTTGTATAATCTCTGCACTTATACCGTTCGGGTTCAATGAGCCTATATTTTTAATCTTATTCATATAGTCTCTTTCTTCTGCATCTAAAGCATATTGCTTTGCAGGGTTACTATAGTCAATAGGGACTTCTTCTTTAATCTCATTGAAACTATTTTCAAGTTGATAATTCAACTCAGCTAATAATTGATTAGTCTCAAATATAATTTCTTTCAAATCACGGCGGAGGTAACCGTCATTATCTATATTACCAATTATTTGCTCACCAAGTACATATTCTTCTTTAGTGAACTTTAATAATCTAAGTTGGGAGACAAGACTTTCTGATTCGGAAGTGGAAGCTTTATAAGGCATTTCTCTGTCCTCATCATCCTCATCAGCCGAATAATTAGGGTTACGTTCAGTATCGTTAGTACCGTCCCATAATAATTTTTGAAATTCGAACGGATCATTAGATTCATCAAATTGCTTTGCTTCTTCGGGCCTATTGAGCATTTCTTCTCGTATAGTACTATTCTCCTCTTCCCTAGAGATAGGGACTAAATCGATTTCGAACTCATCTTCGTCAAATGAAGCATCATCCAACATTGGGTTGGCTTCTATCTGTTGTTGCACGTGTTGCTCTAGTTGTACTAGAGGTAGCTGTAGCAATTTAAGATATTGTATCTGCTGCGGTGTTAGAGTCTGCGTGAGACTCGTTTTCATGTTTAATCCAAGTTTCAATATATTCCCCCAAATATTATTTAACTTGATGAATAAATTTTTCTGTCCATTTTTTACCAAATCGTCTAACTAGTGCATCTTTTACGACATCTACTAGGAGTATTTCATTTTCACGGCCATTAACTCTTCCGGGCTTACATTCTTTTATTTTATCATAGTATATATAATCGCCACCGAAATCCCCAACTCTAATCGGATACAAATGACACGAAACGGGTTTTCTGAAATCCGATTCTCCATTATGATAAGCTTTCTCTATTGCACATTTGGCTACATCATTATCATAATAAACGAAAACACAATCTTTGTCATCAATACATCTAGTATATATACCGTCTGATTTTTCTTCTAAAAACCCATCTTTTTCTATAATTCTTAACGAACGTTCATCAAGATATTTTTTAGAAGCTTCCAGATTTTTTTCCATTTCTGCAATTTCATCTTCTAAAACTGGTGCTCCGTGATCACCTTCGAATGTACAGCAAGCACCTTTACATTTCGCTATATCACATGCGAACTGTGCGTTTAAGACCTCATGGTCGACAAGTACATCATCTATTTTTATCATAAAATCGGAGACCCTTAGAAAATATTGTGCCAAAAACTATTACAAGATAAATATTATTTTGTTAAATAAAAACGAATGTGGAACTTTTTTACATTTTTTTCAGTTAATTAACTTTTTATTCATAATTCGAATAGACTAATATCCTTTGTAAGTCCCAATTAAAACGTATTTTTGTAAAACTAAAATTTAAGAATTACTAATTTTTAACAAATAAAAAATATTTTATTGGGCAATAGTTTTCATATAAAGTGGAAGTCATCTTCTAAACTTTGGTTGATTCTTTCAATCATTTTTTCATTAGTATTACTGATTCCACTTGGAAGTATATTCCTATCTATCTTTGAAACAGTTGGTGACGGTTGGTCAGAAATTTTCGACGGTCTATTACAGACATATTTAGGCAATACATTAATACTAGCTTTTGGAGTATCATTTTGTTGCCTCATGTTTGCAGTACTCCCTGCTTGGCTAATAGCTAATTATAGATTCCCATTTTCAGGAAGTCTTAAATGGATGATGGTTTTACCTCTATCAATCCCTACATACATTATTGCATTCCTATATGGTGATATATTTAGTTTTGGTGGTGAGTTCTATTTACTAGCAGAACAAATATTTGGTATAGGAATAAAAACCATATACTTCGATATATTCAAAATATATTACTTGATACCTATTTTATCGTCTGTATTATACCCTTATATATATCTTACTTGTTTGGATTCATTTGAGAACAGCAATCGATCTCATATTGAGTCAGCTGAGCTAATGGGTAAATCACGTTTTACCATATTTAGAAAAATTGCTCTCCCACTTTCTAGACCAGCAATTGTATCAGGACTTTTCCTTGTAAATATGGAATTGCTAAATGATTATGGTGCAATGGATTTCTTTGGTATTCAGACATTTACAACTGGTATATTTAGGACTTGGTTTGGGCTAAATGACTTAGGTACAGCACTCCGATTAGCGTTAATCTTATTTTCAATCTCATTTTTATTTATATATATCGAACGCATTTTCAGAAGACAAGCGAAATACTATGAAGAAGGAAATCACGCCAAACTTACAAAAACGAGAATAGGGTTCCTTGGCTCATTAATAGCAATTATAATTTGTTTTATTCCTGTTACTATTGGGTTTTTATTTCCTATATCTAAACTGATTTATAATGCTTTGACTACTTATCATTCAGTAGATTATTTTGAATATACAGTTGCAATGATGAATACTATTTTCTTAGCATTTGCAGCTGCATCGGTAATAGTGATTATATCGATTACATTAATTTATGGAGAAAGAACAGGTAAGTTTGAATCTCTAAGTCGGCTTATATCACTTTCTACCATAGGTTATGCTATTCCAGGGGCAATCATCGCAGTATCAATGCTTTACTTTCTTTCTGGGTTGAAAACATCTTTTGGAATATTTGGGTTTGGAACTTTAATAGTACTAATATATGCTTATAATATTAGGTTTATGGCTACGGCCTATTCACCAATAAAATCAGCTACGGATAAATTGGGTATGAATTCTTATGAAACTTCGAGACTATTAGGATTAGGAAATTTGCAAGCAATATGGAAAGTTGAATTACCTGTTCTACAACCAGCTATACTAACAGCAATGTTAGTCGCCGTAGTAGAAATACTTAAAGAGCTTCCCTTAACTCTTATACTAAGACCTTTTAATTACGAGACACTTTCGACCATTGCTTACCAATATGCAAAAAATGAGATGGTAAAGGATGCCTCTATTTATTCGCTTTCTATTGTAGCTATTTCTATATTGCCTATTATATTTTTTGTAAAATCAAAGAAAGAAAAATGAGTTTTTTGGAAGTTAAAAATATAGTTAAATCATTTGGAGAAACGGAAGTATTGAAAGGTATTTCTTTTGATATGGATGCTCATTCTAGATTAGCTTTGATAGGAAAATCCGGTAGTGGTAAAACTACTATGCTCCGATTAATAGCTGGATTAGAGATACCCAACAGTGGTACAATCACAATTAATGGAGAAGAATTAACTTCAGATAAAAATTTTATAAAACCAGAAAAGCGGAATATGGGATATGTATTCCAAAATCATTCACTATTTCCCCACCTTGATGTTTATAGCAACATAGTGTTTAGCATAAGTAAGCAACCCAAAAAAATGAAAATGGATATAGCTATGTCATACCTAAATATGTTAGGGCTTGAAGACAAGTTAAAGAGCTATCCACACCAATTATCAGGAGGAGAGAAACAACGAATATCTATTATCCGTACTTTAGCTTCCAAACCAAGACTACTATTGCTCGATGAACCATTTAGTAATCTTGATAAAAATACGAAAGAAAAATTAAAAATTGATTTGAAAGAAATTCTAGATAAAGAGAAACTCCCAACTATAATGATCACTCATGACGCTGATGATTCATTTGATTTGGCTGATGAAGTTATTCTCTTAGATGAAGGCAATATCGTTGCTCGAGGGAACCCAGAAGATTTGTATAAAAGACCTATAAACGATCATTCAGCCCGATTTTTTAGTGAGTCAGATATTCTTGAAAAAAATGAATCAAATGAAAAGTTCTTTAGCAATTATGGACTAACTGAAAAAAGGATTTGCATTGCTCCGCAATCAATAAAAATTGCTGAGGAAGGTACTCAGGCCAAAATATTAGGACATAAGTTCGTTGGCAATGGATATATGGTAAAATTGGATATTATGGGTGCTGAGTTAAAAATGTTCTCTATAGAACGCATTACAAACCCAACCATCAATGTTAAAATTCTTGAAATTATTAGTATTTGATTAGGAATATCTTACTCTTAGTCACTTGCCATTAACTCTTTAAGTTTAGTAATAGTGGGAATCGGAGTTGGATCCACTCCTCTCATTAAAGCAAGATAATAACTCACCCAATCGCCAAAGTATATCATCTCAAACATACGGGATAATAAATATTCTGCATCAGAGGAAAAGCCATAAACATTTGCTTTGTCTTGGAGTAAATCACTGAATACTTTGATTCGTTTGTTTACTCTTTCGTTTTCTGAAGAGTCCTTAAGTAGTATAATTCTAAAATCATAGTTATTTTCTTTGTAATCCCAAGAGTTTATTTCGTTGTGGTTCATTTCAGGAATTACGTTGAAAAAAGCATGTGTTTTTGAGTTCTCGTGCAATTGTCCTGCCCAACGAACAGCGATAGGCGCCATTACTTTACCAGTATAGATCACTGTCTTTTTACCATTTAACAAAAGCGCTAATTTAATAGCTTCATTATTAGTTAATTCTTGGTATCTTTTAGATGATTTTTTCAGATTTTGATAAGTGTCTTTTATTGCAAGTTCTATATCTTCAGTTTTATTTTTATCAACAATTTCAAGATGTAAGAAAGCAGTTAAAATAGAAAAAAAGCTCATTGCAAGAGCACATCTAGGCATCATACCTGCTTGCATTTTTACAATTTGGTGCTCGTTTTTATTCGCAAGGCTTTCTAGCTCACCACCCGTTGTGAAGCAGATGATATTGTCGGTAATTCTTTGTGCCTCGTCGTACGCAGCCAAAGTTTCTTCCGTATTTCCTGAGTATGAACTTGCTATGATAAGAGTTCTTTCAGTTACCCAGTTTGGTAAAGTATATTCACGGTTGACGAATATTTGCTTCTCGTAACCTATTTGCTCTAGATAACTTCGCAAAATATCACCAGAAATAGCAGAACCACCAATCCCACAAATAACAATATTATCGAAATCATATCTTCGTTTTTCAATTGATTGACCAGCATCAATGCCGATTTCAACTTGTGAATAGAAATCTGATAGAATAGCGAACATATTCCCTTGGTCAAACTTGCTAATACTGTCTCTGTTAATTTCCACTAAAACCTCTTTTGCATAAAGTACTTTACGAAACCCCAAATATAAAGAATTTGAACTATATCTCTACTTTTAGATTCAAATTTATTATTTACCAATACAAAAACCAGAGAATATCTCGGCCAAAACCTCTTCGTTCCAACGGTCACCAGTTATTTCACCAAGCGTATTGGTAGCATTGCGTATATCAATTGCTATTATTTCGTTTTGCATATTGGCATCAATTGCGTCTATTCCTCTTTGTATCTCATCAGAAGTACGGCGGAGTAAGTCCGCATGGCGTTTATTAATTAAAACATCGTTTATTCTATCTATACTGTTTTTAGCAGCAGATTTTATTTTTTCAGTAATTTGCTCTATACCCTCGCCAGTTTTTGCAGAGGTAGATATACCATCTAATTGTTTATCTAGCAGATCGCATTTATTTTGAACCAATATGAACTCAGAGTTTGGATATTTTTGCTTTAGTGTTCTATAAAGCTCATCTGATTGTTCTACTCCTCTACTTGCGTCGTTCAATACAATGACAAGGTTTGATTGTTCTAGAACTGACTCGACTAGCTTTATACCAGCTATTTCAATAATATCTTCTGTTTCCCTAAGACCGGCAGTATCTATTAGTCTTACTTTTATATCACCAAGAAGAATATCCTCTTCTATATAATCGCGAGTTGTACCTTCTATCTCACTTACTATTGCTCTGTTTTTTTGTAATATCTTGTTAAAAAGTGTCGATTTACCAGAGTTTGGGAACCCAGCAACAGCTACAATAAAACCAGAACGAAGTACTTCGGAGGCACGGAATTTGTCAGCAAGTTCATTGCAATACTTTTGTGATTCAATTAATCTCTCTCTTACTAAACTATTGTCTATTAGCTCAATGTCTTCTTCAGAAAAATCTAGCTCTAGCTCCAATAGTCCAGCAGTGCGAATCAGTCCATGGCGTAATTCTTTTAATCTGAGAGTAAACTCACCTATTAGTTGGCGAGCTGAAGTCAATGCACCAGCTACAGAAGTAGAATGGATAATATCAGCCACTGCTTCAACTTGTGTTAGATCTAGTTTGCCATTTAGAAATGCTGTACGAGTAAATTCACCAGGTTCGGGCATCACTGCTCCAGAAGCCAGAAGTGCGTCTACAATCTGCCCAGCAATTATATTGCCACCATGGCAGCCAAATTCGATTGTGTCTTCTCCTGTGTAAGAGTTAGGTGCTTTGAATACACTTGCAGTAACAGTGTCTATAAGTGTATTATCACTTACGAACTTACCGTAGTGTATAGTATGAGTCTTAGCCTCAGCAAGAGTGGATTTACCATCGAAGCACTTATCTGCAATGGAGATAGCATTTTCACCAGAAATCCTGACTACATTTAGCCCTGCTATACCCGGAGCTGTTGCTAATGCTGCTATTGTACGTGACATATAATTAGTTGTTTAGTTAGTGGCACAATGATTGTTGAGTGTTTAAGTTAACCAATAATTGCACAAATATCGACAATTTTTAATACTTATATAAATGGAAAACAAAGAAAAAGAACTTAATCAAATATCAAATCGTCTGATTGAGCTTAGAGAGTATAGACTAGCAGAAAAATTCCTAGATAGTTTAGTGATTGAAAATAAAGAACTAAATGATGAAAAGTTTTTTAAATTGTCATTACTTAAATCGCAAATAAAGAGTCCTGAAAGTGCACATAAATTTATTTTTAAAAATAAAGATAATTTTAAGAACATTGCTTATTTTCATTCAGCTTTAGAGAAAACTGGGTTCAAATATTATTGTCCAGTGAAAAGAATACAAGTAAATAAATTATTTCCGCTTCCAAGCATGTATTCTGATAAGTTGAGAGAACATAATTCAGATTTGAAAATAGAAGATTTTGAAACTATAAATATAGAAGGATATCATTGTCAAGAATCAGGATCAAATGACAGAGATAGACTATATGCTATGTTTTTAGATAAATTAATGGCTGAAACTCCGATCGGAGCGAAGTTGAAAATATTAGATTTTTCTCCTTCTAAACCATTCGAAGAATATATGAGATGGAATAAGTCGTTTGATTATGTTACTGCCGATGGACTTCTTGATACTTATGACATTGTTGTAGATGTTCAAAATATGGTTAATTTAAATGATAACACATTTGATGGTGTTATTTGTTCACACGTATTAGAACATGTCCCAGATGATGTGAAGGCAATGAAAGAGATATTCAGAGTGCTAAAACCGGGTGGATGGGCAATTCTAATGGTTCCCATTAATCTAAATAGAACCGAAATTGATGAAGATTTTACAGTCACCGACATTGCTGAAAGATGGCGTAGATTCGGACAAGATGATCACTTGAGAGTATATTCGAAAAAGGGATATATGGAAAGAGTACAGAATAGTGGATTCAAGTTATTAGAATTAGGGAAAGATTATTTTGGAGAATTCGAAATGCAAAGATGTGGTGTGACAGAACAAAGTATATTATACTTAGGATTGAAATGAATCAAAGATTAGAAGACTTGGCTATTTTGGGTGGGAAACCGACATTTGAACATCAGCTTCATGTTGGGAGACCGAATATTGGCAATAGAGATTTTTTCCTTTCTCAAGTAAATGAAGTATTAGATAATCGTTGGTTAACCAATAGTGGACCTAAAGTAAACGAGTTCGAAAGAAAAATAGAAGAATACATTGGTGTTAAGCATGCTATAGCTATAACTAATGGAACTGTTGCACTTGAATTACTAATAAGAGCAGCAGGAATCAAAGGTGAAGTGATTATTCCTTCCTTTACTTTTGTAGCGTGTGCACATGCGTTTCAATGGCAAGAGATAAAACCTGTATTCTGTGATATTGACCCTAATACTCATAATATAGACCCCTTAGAAATTGAAAAACATATAACTCCAAATACAACTGCAATCATGGGAGTACACTTGTGGGGTAGGTCTTGTAATATTGAAGTACTCGAACAGATCTCTAAAAAGCACAATTTGAAACTTATGTTCGATGCGAGTCATGCTTTCGCTTGTTCATATAAAGGAAAAATGATTGGTAATTTCGGTATCGGCGAGGTATTTAGTTTCCATGCTACTAAGTTTTTCAATACATTAGAAGGTGGGGCAATTGTGACTAACGACGATGAACTTGCCTCAAAGATACGTTTAATGAAAAATTTTGGTTTTCAAGGTTATGATAATGTTACCTACATTGGGACAAATGGTAAAATGAATGAAATATCAGCATCTATGGGGCTGACTTCATTCAACTCAATTGATTCTTTCATAGCAAAAAATAAAGAGAATTATTATTTATATAAAAATGAATTTGATAAGATAGACGGTATAAAGCTTATAGATTATAGCGATTCGGAAAGAAACAATTACCAATATATAGCGTGTGAAATTGAAGAGCAAAAATTTGGGATGTCAAGAACCGAATTGATCGATATATTGATAAAAGAAAATATACTTGCTCGTAAATACTTCTTTCCAGGCATTCATAAGATGGAACCCTATAGGTCTCTTTATCCTTATTCTTCTATGTTTCTCCAAGAAACAGAAAAGCTAGCTAATAAAATTATTTCTTTCCCAACGGGTACAGCAATGGATTATAATTCGATAATGCTAGTAACAAATTTAGTATCATTTATTCATCAGTATGCTGGTGAAATTAAAAACAAATTGCAGGAAGCATATGTTAGTTAGTGTAATAATGATTAGCTACAATCAAGAAAAATATATAAGACAGGCAATCGAGTCCGTCTTTACTCAAAATGTTGATTTCGATTTAGAAATAATAATAGGTGACGATGCCTCACAAGATGATACACCTAAGATTATTGCAGAATTAGCCGAACAAGATTCGAGATTGATACCTGTACTTCGTGAGAAGAACTTCGGTATGAATAGGAATTTCATAGATATAATAAATCGAGCAAAAGGGAAATATCTAGCTGTTTTAGAAGGTGATGATTTTTGGTTGGACAACAATAAGTTAAAAAAACAAGTAGAATTACTCGAATCTAATCAAGACTGTTATATATGTTATACCAATTCACGAATAATTAATGATAATGACGAATTCATTAGAAATTTTTATGATACTGAGGATAGAAAAGGTTGGTTTCAAACTCCTCATGAAAAACTAACATTTGATACACTTATTAAGGGGAACTTCATAAATACAGCTTCTATTATGTATAGGAGAATACCAGAATTAGAAATTCCAGAATGGTTTTACGACTTAAAGCTTGGCGATTGGCCCTTCTCACTGTTCCATGCAGAAAAAGGAGATTTAATATATCTTGATGAGATTACTGCTTGTTACAGACAGCATAGTGCCAGTAATTGGTCATCAAAAGAGACTTTATTTACTAATACTAAGACAATCGAATGTTACGAAGAGTTAAAAAAGTATTTCAAAAATTCAACAGAACCAATTAATACCTCTATTGTTAATCTGAAGAAACATAACTTATTAATTCAACTTAAATCTTGCATGTCATTATCACAAGATGGCAAAATACTAGAAGCCAATGAATACATAGATAAATGTATGGAATTAATCAATGAGTTAGGAGTATACGATCCTAACCATTTTAGTCTATTTAGAGCAATAAAGCAAAACCTTGGGTTTAATGAAGAAGCTAAATTCTATGAAAAGCTACAACTAAAGTATTCAGATAATTCAGAGATAAAAACTCAATCTACAAATATAGACGATTCCCAAAAAGATCTCCCCCAACTTATTAAGAACTTAGAAGCGGGGAACTACGAAAAGGCGCTAGAGATCTCTGAGAGATTGATGGAAAAGTTACCAAGAAAGACCATAAACCAGTCTAATCTGCATTATTCTAAAGCTCTTTGTCTCTACAAACTCAGTCGGTATGACGAAGCACACGAGGCTATCTACGCAGAAATAATTATTAATCCTGATTTTGAACAAGCCTATGAGTTGCAATCCGCAATTACTGATGCTATGGAAAATAAACCAAATCTGGACTATTCTAACTTCAAGACTGAAGAGAAAATTGATAGAAGTATTAAGGTAGATACTGACTATGAAGTAAGTATAATCATTCCTTGTTTCAATAAAGTTCAATTAACTGAGCAATGCTTAGAATCACTTTTCAGATTAACGAGCAAAGATATCAAATATGAAGTTATTGTAGTTGATAATGCATCAGAAGATAGTACGCCAGAGGTTTGTGAGCTATACAAGGCGAAGTTCAGCCACTTCACATTTATCAGAAATGATGAGAATCTCGGCTTTGCTAAGGCGTGTAATCAAGGTATAGAATCGAGAAAAGGCAAACACGCACTATTACTCAATAATGACATTGTTGTTACTGAAAATTGGCTTAAAGAAATGCTTTTAGTATTGGAAAATGAGCCAAAGGCAGGAATAGTAGGCTCGTGTCTACTTTATCCAGATTCTGACTATGTCCAACATTGTGGAGTTATAATAGGGTGTGATGTAAATGGAATTATTGCTCCATATCATATTGGAATGTTTACTGAAAGAAATAAGACACCTCATGCACAAAATAATACTGAAATGATGGCTGTTACGGGTGCTTGTTTTTTAATAAGAGACGAATTAATAAATGAGATAGGTTTATTAGACGACGATTATATTAACGGTTATGAAGATATAGATTACTGTCTAAATGCGAATACGAAAGGTTGGAAAGTCATTTATTGTGGTAAATCCGTACTATATCATTTTGAGTCTATGTCTCAATTTAGGCATAAATTTGATGTAGTTAATTGGCAGAGGTTTACTAGAAAATGGAATGATAAAATTAAACCTCAAGAATCTAAAGAAGACACCAAAACTAGACAATTAGCAAATCAGAATAGACAGATTGAAATTAATAAGTCTTTAAGCTATAATTACAAACAAGTAAGAAGAGATGTATTAGGTAAATCTAAAAATGAAATGGAATACTCTATTATAATACCAGTTCATTCGAAAGTAGAATATACTACTAGGTGTTTTAGAGCAATACAAGCT
>JAUHXN010000014.1 GCA_030426865.1 bacterium
ATAATATTATTGGTATCGGCTCTCCCCAATATCTCTGACGCGAAAATAGCCAATCTCTCAATCTAAATTGTATTTTACCTTCGCCTAATCCATTACTCTCTAACCACTCTATTATCTTGGCTTTAGCTTCAGCCGTTTTCAACCCATCAAGTGAAACGCTTTCACTTTTAGAGTTTATAGCAATTCCTTCATCTGTAAAAGCTCCATCTTCTGGATTATGCTCACCTCGTTCTGGCTTAACGACTTGGACAATTTCCATATTATATTTTTGTGCAAATTCATTATCTCGTTCATCGTGACCTGGTACTGCCATAATAGCACCAGTACCATAACCCATCAAGACATAGTCTGATATAAGTACAGGTATTTCTTTGCCGTTTACAGGATTGATAGCATAAGAGCCGGTGAAAACACCTTTTTTATCTTTGTTTAATTCTGTTCTCTCTAAATCTGTTTTTAGAGATGTTTCTTTGATAAAAGTATCAACTTTCTCTTTCTGAGCATCAGTTGTGATACTATCAACCAAAGGATGTTCTGGTGCTATAACCATATATGTTGCACCGAATAAAGTGTCCGGTCTAGTAGTATATATTCTAATCTTATCTTCAGAGCCAACTAACGAGAAATCAACTTCAGCGCCTTTGCTCTTCCCTATCCAATGTTTTTGCATTTCCATAGTTGAGCTAGGCCAGTCAACTAAGTCTAGATCGGTTAGCAACCTTTCCGCATACTCAGTAATCCTAAGCATCCACTGTCGCATAGGTTTACGTTCCACTTCGTAACCTTTGCCACGCCATTCATCAACTTCTTCGTTTGCAAGCACAGTACCTAACTCCTCACACCAGTTTACTGGTTGCATAGAAATATAGGCCAATCTTTTACTATCTATGTATTCTAATCTATCTCTCTCTTCAGTTATACTTGTAGGAACTTCTAGTTCACTAATATCTTTCGTTGTCTGAGCATCGTGGTCATACCACGAGTTATACATAAGTAGAAACATCCATTGTGTCCACTTATAGTAGCTAGGGTCAGTAGTGTTTATTTCTCTAGACCAATCATAACCAAATCCTAAAAGATTCAATTGTCTTTTGAATGTAATTACGTTCTTTTTAGTCGCTTCAGCAGGATGAACCCCGGTTTGCATACTATATCTTTCCGTAGGTAATCCGAAAGCATCGAATCCCATGGGATGAAGAACATTGAAACCTTTCATAGTCTTATATCTACCGATAATATCAGTAGCAGTATAACCTTCGGGGTGCCCAATATGCAACCCGGCCCCACTCGGATAAGGGAACATATCTAGTACATAATACTTGGGTTTACTTGTATCATCGTTTACCGCATATACATTATCTTCAACCCATTTCGCTTGCCATTTTGGCTCTATCTTACTAAAATCGTAATTCATTCTTTTTCTGGTAATTTATTATTCATATAACCACAAAATTAACGAATAAATAGGAATATAGTTAGGAATATTAGATTTCCTTAGTAGCTGCTCAAATCAGACGTGTCAATAACAGATATTTAATTTACTTAAAAGGTATGAAAATAAGAAAGTCCCCCCTTCAACGGAGGGACTTAAAAGTAGTTTTCACTAATGAGCTTCGAACCAATTAATACCAGTTCCTGTATCAACGACTACTGGTACATCACCCAAGGGTAGTGCCGTCCTCATCTTTTCTATAACAAGTTCTTTTAACTCTTCTAACTCTGTTTGTACAACATCAAAAACTAATTCATCGTGTACTTGGAGTATCATCTTTGATTTTAGTTTTCTATTAGTCATTTCTTTGTCTATGTTAATCATAGCAATTTTCAACATGTCAGACGCTGTACCTTGTATAGGCATGTTGATAGCTGCTCTTTCATCTGCGTTTTTTAACATTCGGTTCTTACTATTGATATTAGGGAAATAACGGCGACGTCCACATAAGGTTTCAGCATAACCTTTTACTCGAGCCGATTCAACAGTATCATCCATATATTTGATTATTCCGTGATACTTTTCTTTATAATTATCAATTATGTCTTTTGCATCACCTCTACTTATCCCAAGACGTTCTGCCAATCCGTAAGCTCCAAGTCCATACATAATACCGAAGTTCACTGTCTTTGCAATTCTCCTCATATCTTGAGTAACTTCTTCTTGTGGTATATCATTTAGAACGGCAGCTGTTGCAGCGTGTATGTCATCTCCATTGATAAATCCACTAAGCATCTTTTCATCACCACATATATATGCCATTATTCTTAGCTCTACTTGAGAATAATCGGCAGCTAGTAGAATATTACCTTCGCTTGGAATAAACGCTTTTCGGACTTTTTTACCTAAATCTGAACGTATTGGTATATTCTGTAAATTAGGGTCAGTTGAAGATAGACGCCCTGTGCTTGCAACCGCTTGGTTGTATGTAGTATGTATTTTATTCGTCCCTTCGAATACCATTCTGGGGAGTGATTCAACATAAGTAGATTGTAGCTTACTTAGTTGACGATAATCTAACACATATTCTGCTATTGAGTGCATAGGTGCCAATTGACTAAGAACTTGTTCATTTGTACTATAACCTGTTTTAGTTTTTTTAACAGCAGGTATTCCCATCTTCTCGAACATTATTTCGGAAAGTTGTTTAGGAGAATTAATATTAAATTGCTCCTCAGCTTCATCATATATTTGTTCTTCTAATTTATCGATACGTTTAGATATCTCTGCTTGTAATTCCTCTAGGGCATCCGTATCTATACTAACTCCACACATTTCCATTTTATTCAGAACAGTAATAGTAGGGAATTCGATTTCATAAGCTAATTTTTCTTGGGAACTATCTTTCAAAATTGGTTCCATCTTGTTTTTAAGCTGTAATGCTAAATCTGCATCTTCGCAAGCGTAGTTCGATATATCCTCAGGATTTAGGTCTGCCATTGATTTTTGATCTTTTTTCTTCTCACCAATTAAAGATTTGATTGCAACTGGTTTATAACCAAGCCACTTTTCAGAAAGTGCGTCTAAGTTGAGTTTTTCATCGGGATTCAAAACATAGCTGGCAATCATAGAATCAAATACTATAGGAGCTATGAGAACATCATAGCGCATAAGAATATATTGGTCAAATTTAATATTCTGACCACACTTACCAATCTTTTTGCTTTCGAGTATTGGTCTTAGTTTATCAATTACATATTTAACTGGTAGAGATTTATCAGCCCTTAATTTACGATTGAATTGAGTCTCATCTATTTCCTCTTGTTCGAAAAGTGATTTGTTCTGCGGTTTTATTTCTTCCAACTCACTATTATCGATAACTGGTATATAGTAACCGGTCTTCTCTTTAAAAGAAAGAGCAATACCAACTATATCACATTCATTTTTGTTTAGACCAGATGTTTCCAAGTCAATCGATAGTATATCATGTTTATTTATCTCAGAAACTAAATCCTCAATCCCCTGATGTGTGTTTATCATCTTATAATCAGTTTCTACAGACTCAATAGTATTTAGTTCACTCTCTTCTTCTATTTCAGGTAATAAATTTACACTAGCCCTTCCAGAACGTTCAAACCATTTTCCTCGTAGTGTACGAAATCCTTCGTGAGCCAAAAACTTATCTAACTCATCAAATTTCGTATCTTTGAATTCGTAGTCATCAAAGTTAAATTCTATAGGACAATCCTTTTTTAGAGTCACCAATTGTTTCGATAGAAACGCCATTTCCTTATGTTCGACGAGTTTAGTTTTTACAGATTTACTTGTTATCTCATCTATGTTCTCGTAAACACCTTCTAAAGATTCATATTTTTCAATTAAAGGAAAAGCTGTTTTTATACCTATACCTTTTACTCCAGGTATATTATCTACCGAATCACCTATCAATGCTTGTACATCGATTACTTGATCAGGTCGAACTCCAAACTTTTCTTTTACTTCAGGGAAGTCAACTACTTCTAAAGCTCCACCTTTGTGAGCTGGTTTTAGAATTTTAATATGATCCGTCACTAATTGATAATAGTCCTTATCACTTGTAAGACAATAAGAATCTATTTCTTGTTCTGAAGCTTTATTTGCTAATGTTGCAATCAGATCGTCAGCTTCGAAACCATCCATCTCCATTTGAGAGATACCAAACAGATCAAGCATCTCCTTTATCTTAGTTATCTGAGGTCCCAAATCTTCTGGGAATTCAGCCCTGTTTGCTTTGTATAGGTCGTACATTTCGTTCCTAAAAGTTGGAGCGTGAGTATCGTAAACCACTAGTATATGCTTAGGGTCATATTTATCTAATAAAGATGTTAATATATTCGCAAATCCGAAGACTGCACCAGTAGGTTCACCAGAATTGTTGGTCAATCCTGACCTAAACATTGCATGATACGCCCTAAAAACTAGTGACATACCGTCTATCATAAAAAATCTAGGCATAAATAATCCTTTTCTATTCGCTGAATAATTTCTTTTCTTCTATTAACTTTTGCAATGGCTCAACATGTTTAAGTAAAATAACGAATGCGAGCATTGCTACTAATTGTAAGTATCTAGTAGCATCTTCGAACGCAACTATAGTTGTAATTTCTATTAATTTATCAGGAGATATCATAACCATTATTGGCGCTCCAATTGTTGCCAATGCGTTAGCTACATGTATATTTTTACGGACTCCATAAAACGAGATAACCCACACTATACCCCATTGAAAAATAGATAAAGGATTAATAAAGAGTAGTACTCCGACAGCTGTTGCTAATCCTCGCCCTCCTTTCATACGTAACCACAAATTAAAATTGTGTCCAATAACAGCAAACACTCCCGCATAAGACAATAACGTCATCATATCATTACTTTCGGGAAATAGCATATAAACTATCATACAAGCTAAGAATCCTTTGAATCCATCTAATAAAAACACAACTAGACCAATCCATTTTTTACCAGTTGTTTCGTAGCTATTCATTGCACCTGTATTTCTGCTTCCTTCTACAGTTAAGTCCAATCCCGTTGCTTGTTTTACTATTATTTTTGAAAAAGCAATTGAACCAAGTAAATAACCTATAATCCCAGCTATCAAACCATCCATTTAATACTTCTCCCTCAGTAATTTCATCTGTATTAGTGATATCATCAATATAATAAAAAACAGTACATAAGCAACAGCTGACGCATAGCCCATTTTATCTGCCATTTCAAATGCATTTTGATAAACCTGATAAACTAAAGTTGAGGTCTCGTTAAGTGGACCACCTTTAGTCATTACGTATATTTCAATAAATATTTGGAATGATTTAATCGTATTCACTACTAATATAAAAAGCAATGTCGGCTTCAACATTGGTAGAGTAATATTTTTGAACTGTTGCCAAGGTGAGGCATCAGATATATCTGCCGCTTCGTATAAATCCTTAGGTATAGTTTGCAATCCTGCAAGTACTATAATCATATAATATCCCGTAGCAATCCATATATCCATTGCCATAATAGCTGGTAATGCGGTATCTACTGATTGTAACCACCCTTCAGTTTGACCACTCATTCCTACCATTTGAAGCAGTGTGTTTATATACCCTTCTTTACTATATAAGTTTTTAAAAATAAGCGCTATCACGACTAGAGATGTTACAGATGGCAGAAAGTAAGCTGCCTTAAAAAACTCTTTTAGTTTACCATTAGTTCTGTCTACAAGAACCGCCAATATAGTAGCAAGAGTAGTAGTAATGGGGACTGTCACGAACACGAAAATCAATGTATTAGAAAGCGATTTAAGAAAAGTATCATCTGAAAGTAGAGATGTATAGTTCTCAAAACCTACAAAAGTCATATCATTGCTCAAGGTTTTGTATTCAGACAAGCTAAGTATAAAAGAATAGACAACAGGATAAGCCCAAAACACAAGGAAAGTCAGAATCCATGGTAAAAGCAATAAAAAGACATTTGCTCTTTCTCTATTCTTATAACTTATCATTGAAAACCTTTATCTCTTGGTAGAAACGCGACAGAGGAAAACCAACTATATTATAATAACATCCAACTATATTCTCTACAAAAACAGAACCATAATCATCTTGTATTCCATAGCTTCCGGCTTTATCCATAGGAGAACCAGTTGCTATATATGCATATTTTTCCCTTTCACCTAGCTCTCGGAAAGTAACATCGGTTTTCACATGAAATTTTACGGATTCACTATTGTAAACAAGAGAAACACCTGTATATACTTGATGAGTTTTACCGCTTAGCTTAGTCAACATAGCGAATGCTTCATTCTCATTTGCAGGTTTATTGAGTAATATTTCATCTAGGTAAACTGTTGTGTCTGACCCGATTATAATTCTACCAGGTTGAATCTTCGCAACGTGTTGAGCTTTTCGATTAGCAAGCTCCATAACGAACTTGGCTGGGTCGAGTTCAGATATATCATCTTCATCTATATCAGCAGGAATAATATTGAATTTCAAACCAATTTGCTCTAACAATATTTTTCGTCTAGGTGAACCCGAGGCAAGTGTAACCTCGTATTTTAAATCTAATATCTTTGCTAAATCTAACATTATTACTATTATATTCGTTTCATTTCGCTGCATAGCAAATATATGAAATTAGAATTTAGTGTAGCGTATTACTTTAAAACTATTATTAATTAATAATAGGTTTACACTAAATTGTCAACCTATATATTCGACCTTCTTAGTTGTCAAAAGAAGAAATAATTCGTAATTTGATTCAAATGAAAAAAATAATATTCATATTAATAGCTACATTATTTACTTCCTGTGCTTCGGACTACTATGCCCTGAATAAGTATAGAAATATAGCTTTACCAACTTTAGTAGGGTACAGAGGAGAAAACCCCCTTAGTGTTAGTCTATTAGCAGATGACGCTATTTTAATAGAAGAAAGTTCATCCACTGCAATTCGCCAATATGATGTAACACAGTATGACAAATCCTTTATTCTAAAAAAGACCAAAGGTGATTATCTAAAGATAACAGAGAGAACTTCACCTTTAGAAAAAGACACTACAATAGGGATGAAGTATGTGTTTACGGATTTAGGTGCTAATATATATGAGAAAAATAGATTAGTTGGTTCAAATCCGAATATAAAACTAAGAAATAACGAAAGTCACATCATAAGAATAACACAAGATGGCGATTATACTACACTAATTGTAGATTGTGATACATTATCACACTATAAGTCTTCAATCCCCGCTTCAGAGTACACTATGTTCCATACTGGAATAGGAACAGAAGTCGAAATTTATAGCTTTGAAGTAAAAGAATTATACGAAACTTCACTTTTTTGGTAAAAATGTGGAAAAATAACTAAAGTATTCTAAACTAGCTCCGATAATTGATTTTGATAGGATAATTTTATTATAGAAATGGCAGGATGCCCTCAAATTATTAATTAATTACACACGGAGGTAGTAATGCCATCATCAATAGCATCAGGCGGAAGAATTAGAACTAATATTCCCGCACTAAACGCGTACAATTCACTTCAGTCATCTAATAGAGCAATTGCTAAATCGCAATTACGTCTATCAACTGGTAAAAGAATTAACGCAGCATCGGACGACGTAGCTGGTTATATCACTGCACGTTCATTAAACTCTAGAAACGTTTCATTAAAAGCTGCATTAAATGCAGTTGGCGAAGCGAAAAATGTTACATCCATCTCACAAGATGCGTTAGATAACATCACTAACCTACTAACTCAAATCAAAGATGCGGCTTCTCAAGCTTCTTCTGGCGCTTTGGGTACAGATGAAAAAGTAGCTCTTGCAAAAGCAGCATTCAGATTATCTGAGCAAATCCAAACTGTTGTTGACTCTACTGTATTCGGTGGTCAAGAATTGTTAAACGGTTCATTCTCAGGTGATTTCGTTATAGGTGTTGGAGAAAGTAACTCTCTAATCACTATCGAAGTTGACTTATCTTCAAGTAACTCTACTAATTTCAATACAGATGTAAACTTCGAGCTTAACAGTGACACAGCTGCTAACTTCGGTGGTATCACAGGTCTTAACCTTGCAAGTTTAGATTCAGTATCTGATTCTGATTTAGGTATGTTTAGTGCTGCAAATATCTCTACTACTCTTACAAGTTTATCTGATGCATTAGATAACGTAAGTAAAGTAGCTTCATTTGTCGGTGGTCTAGAAGCTAGATTGAACTCGCAAGAAGATTTGTTAACTTCACAGATAACAAATTACAAGTCTGCGATTTCAAGAATCGAAGATGTTGATGTTGCTGAAGAGCAATTAGATTTGGTTAAAAACCAATTCTTACAACAAACTTCAATTATTACTTTATCTCAAGCAAATCAAAATCCTCAAACTTATTTACAGTTATTTGGATAAGAGATTTAGCTGAGCTAAATGTGATAATTATTATTTCAAACTTGAAAGACGGCTCGATTTTTGCAGCCGTCTTTCATAGTTAAAACTAAAAAATCAGGAAGATTATAACAGTAATGAATACTCAAGTTCAGAAAATTGCAGCTAGTAAAGCTTACGGTACTGGGAAAGGGAAAAAAGTCCCTTCTTACGTTGAGCAAGAGGTTCTCTCTTGGAGTAAAGAAAAGTTAATACTTAAAATGTATGATCTTTTCTTAGTAAGTAATAAGAGAAATGACATCGAAAAAATGAGTAAAGTTCTAATAGAACTAATGGGTGCTCTTAACTTCGATTATGGCGAAACATCGACAAGATTGTACAGATTGTACGAATATTGTCAAAGATGTATATACCAAAAGAAATATGACGAAGCTTACAAAATAATAAAAGAATTGCGTGACACATGGGCGTTAGCCTTTAAGCTTGAAAATTAGGTTCTATTATGAGTGATTTAAATAGTCTATTAGGTAGTGGGAATCAGACGCAAACTGACTTGCTTGTGCAATCATATTTGCAAACCCAACAACCCAAATTAAATAGTATTCAGAACAAGAAGAATGAGTTAGAAGCGAAAAATTCATTTTTTACTGCTCTTAATACTCGTATTAATTCTATAGTTTCTCAAATTGATGCCTTTCAAGCTAATGATTTTGATAAGAAATTTGGCATAAAAAAAGTTGCCTCTACCGGAGCTGAATACGTAACAGCCTCTGCGGATGGAGATGCAAGTGTTGGTACAAATACTGTCAAAGTTAATAGATTGGCTAGTTCTGATTCTTTAGTGTCAAGTAGAGTAACATCTGCTGACGATTTTGGTAGCTTTAATGGTACATTCGAGTTTACAGTTGAAGTCAACGGTGATAGCCGTACTTTGAGTGTTGAATTAGATGATACGGAAACTTATCAGCAAGCAATGCAAAAGATTGCTGACGCTGTCAATGATGAAGAAGATTTCAAACTAACTGCTTCAGTTGTAAAAGATACTTCTACAACAGCTAGACTGTCTTTCAATACATCCGAATTAGGTGAAGACAATAAGATTATTTTCTCTAATGGAGTAGGTAATGTATTAGCAAACATCGGATTAGACGAAGGCGTGCTTAATCCTAATAGTTCAACAAGAGTAGCTTTCGATAGTACTAACGCTGGCTACAGAAAAGCAGCCGTTTCTGACTTGAATTCGGAAGCAGAAGTGAACGGTATTACTGTAACTAGGTCATCTAATACTTTGGAAGATGTTATAAACGGATTTAAATTTACTTTAAATAAAGTACATGACTCTGGAGATAATGCAGAAACTTTAACAACTGAAATAGATGTTGATGGAGTTGCTAGCTTATTACAACCGTTGTTAGATTCTTATAATAGCGCTTTAGCTCTAGTGAACAACAATAAGACTATAAGAAGAGGCGATGCAAGTGCTAACAGTTTATACAGCTCACTTCGTTCTTTACCTTCAACTAGAGTTACTGGTCTAGATTCAGGTGCGCCTGATTATCTGACTGTAATAGGTATAAAGCCGGATTCGGCTGGGAACTTGAAGATAACAGATAAAGATGCACTAAAAGAATTCTTAGAAGATGACCCGCAAAAAATAGCGGATATATTTACATCTCCTGATGGATTTATTGCAAAATTAGAGAATATAACTTCTTCACTGAAAGGTGATGATGGTATAATAAAAAGTAAAAAGCAATCTTTGGTACAACAGATAGAAAGCTATGACAAACGTTATGATCAATTGAAATTACGAATTGACTCACAAGCGAACAATTTAAGAAAGCAATATGAGAATATACTTGGTACTTATTTGACAGCTCAAACCCAATATAGCTCATTCTCGCAATATTCTTCGGGGCTATTCTCCGGACAACAATTTTAATCGCACTGAGGTGTTATTATGATAAAATCAATAGGAAATTCGGAATCTATTAGTTCTAATTTTGACAATTTAATGTCAAACTTAGCAAATAGAAGTTCACAAACTGAAGTTAAACAAACTTCAGAGAAAGTAGATAAGCAAAATAATGATGAATTTCAAAAAACTTTCGAACCAAAGAAAATTGAAACTGAAATATCGAAATTATTAGAAGATGATTCATTAATTGCTCAATTTAGTACAGATGAAGAAACAGAAAAACTAATTCTTAAAATTCTTAATCAAGATACTAAAGAAGTTGTTAGACAATATCCTCCCGAAGCTTCACTTAAAATAGCTAGGATGGTTAGTAACATGATAGAAAGTAATAATATAGCAGATGTCCGTATTTGATAAAAATATAAAACCAATAGTTAATGAACTAGACTCATTAACTAACAGAATCATAGATAACCTATCCGACAGCGATGAAGGGTTGGATAATCTAGATGAACTGTATAAAAAGCGTACTACTTTTATTGAGCAAATAGATGCTTATATAGGAGAAGAGAAAAACAAACAATTAATATTGGATCATCAATCCGAGTGGAAGAGTATGATGGAACCTCTAAGAGTCAAGGATGAAAATGCTCTTAGATTACTCAAAAGTAAAGTAAATAGCATGGAAGAAGAGTTAAAACAACGTGAAAAGCAAAAGAATGTTCTTTTGTATAAGGAGAGTGGAAAGTGAAAATAAATGCTACTAACTCGTATAACAAAATCTACGAAGACAAAGATCGTAAACAAAAAGCAGAAACAAAGTCTGAAGTAGAAAGTAAAGAAGTAAAGAAGGACTCCTTGGAATTATCGACTGAAGTCCTCAAATATGGACCCATAAAAACTAAAATTAAACAAGGGTTCTATGAGAACGAAAATGTCCTCAATGAAATATCTGAGAAACTCCTCAAAGAGCTAAAGCTATAAATAAATTAAAATTCCATTTGAAAGATGGAATTTTTTTTTATAACTTATACCTTAACAAAAGCCAATGGTCTATCATTATAATAATGGGATTTTAACGAATTGCTAGGAGAATAATAATGTCAAGAACTTTAAACAAAGTAATGTTAATTGGGAATGTAGGAAAAGAACCCGAATTAAAAGAAACCCCTGGTGGTGTCCCAGTAACTTCATTTCGTATGGCTACTTCTGAGAGTTGGAAAGATAAAGATGGTTTTTTGAAAGAGCATACTGATTGGCATACAGTAGTTGCTTGGCGAGGTCTTGCAAAAGTAATTGACAAGTTAGTTACAAAAGGTACCAGAATATATGTAGAAGGACGGTTACAGACTAGAAACTACGAAGATAATGATGGTAACAGAAGACAAGTAGTAGAGATACTTGCTGATAATATGCTGATTTTAGAAGATAGAAAGAACGGGAAAAGTAGAGATGATGATGAAGATAATTTTGATTTCGATGATGACTTTTCTACTAAGAGCAAAGAAATAGAAGATGATTTTGATAGTAGATTTGATGACTAATGTCTTGCTTAAATTAATACAACAACTATAAGCTCCACTTAGGAGCTTTTTTTTCGTAAATTGAGATATATGAAAACACATTTTAAAAATTCACTATATATTCTAATAGGAATACTATCTGCCTCTTTCGGACTAAAAGGTTTTTTATTACCTCAAGGATTCTTAGATGGTGGGGCTATGGGTATAGCTCTTCTGATAAAGGAAGTTGCTGACCTAAACATTGGTTTGCTAATTGTATTAGTGAACCTTCCTTTCGTATTATTGGGTGCTAAGATTCTATCCAAGTTGTTTATTATAAAAACTGTTATAGCTATTGCAGGACTCTCGCTGGCTGTGACTTTTATACCTTATGGACAAGTGACTGATGACAAATTGCTGATAGCGGTATTTGGTGGGTTTTTCCTTGGCGCAGGTATAGGTTTGTCTATTCGTGGTGGCAGTGTAATAGATGGAACCGAAGTACTAGCTCTTTATTTTACAAGAACTTCACCATTTAGTATTGGCGATATAATTGCTATATTAAATATCATAATATTCAGCTTTGCAGCATTACTATTAGAAATAGAGGTAGCACTATATGCGATGCTAACCTATATGTCTGCATCTAGGACTGTTGACTTTTTTATTCATGGTTTCAATGAATATCTAGATCTGACAATAATATCTAATAAGCACGAAGATATTAGACATAAGCTGATAAATGATATGGGTAAGGGAGTAACTATAATGAAAGGTAAACGTGGCCGCTTAGAACCAGATGGATCGGAAAAAGAAATTGATATTATCTACACAGTCACAACTAAACTAGAAGT
Organism: bacterium; assembly: GCA_030426865.1. Taxonomy (GTDB): domain Bacteria; phylum Bacteroidota; class Ignavibacteria; order Kapaibacteriales; family UBA2268; genus PGYR01. Next base: position 12,614 of record JAUHXN010000014.1, read on the forward strand.
TTCTAGGTTAAAATCTGAAATACTAGAAGTTGATGAATCCGCCTTTATCATACAAAATAGAATTGATGAAGCTCATGGCGGATTCCTCAAAAAACATCTAGTTCAGCATTAAATTACTTTTTTATCTATATACTCGGAATTGAAAACTCTCAAAGCTCCCATATACTTAAGTTTAAACTCAAGTATATCTCCAACTTTTCGACCAGCTTTATTTTCGCCTAAATCAATGACTATCATATCAGAACTTGCTCCAACAATTTCAATATCTTTATTCTGAGGTATAAGAAAGTCGGTAGTTGAAATATCAAGTACTCCTATATCAATCAATGCACGGTAAGAACTTTTACCATAATTACTCTCATCTATTTCAAACACTTCACCTGATGGGTTAACCTCCATAACGCCTACTGGTACTTTTGGCTTTTCATTTATCTCTATTATCTGTGAGTGGAGTCTGAATACATCGTCATTCATTCCTTCAATCACTTCATTAGTTATTAAGTTATTACCAAAATATAGCGTCTCACCAATACGAAAATGATTCATATCTGCTGGAATCTGTTTTTTAAATAGCAAAGGAATGACAACTGAAGTCCCTCCAGTTACCCAAGGTATTCTCTGATTAAATTGTGCCTCTATAAGTTTTTTATAAAGAGATAACTGTAATAGCTTATCAGCCGAAGGTAACACTCCATAAAGACAATTCAGATTAGAACCGATTCCTGTTATCTCTATATTTGGTAATTCGAATACAGTTTTATAGAAGTCTGTCAGATCATCACCTAAAACTCCCTCACGTAAATCGCCAAGTTCTATCATAATTATAATTTTATGTGTCTTACCTTGCTTTACTGCCTCTTCACTTATCCATTTTATAGTAGAAAACTCGGTGTTAAAACTGACATCAGCGTACCGAACTACCTCCTCTATATTATCTTTAGCTGGTGGTTTGATATATACGGTATTGATATTAGGGTTTATTTCCTTTATTAGCTTCAAATTGCTAATTCGGGAATCACAAATTTCGTTTATATCCAGTTCACATAATATTTTTAGATATTCCTCAGAGCCACACAGTAGTTTACTCACTATCGCCCATTCTGTTTTGTTCTCTTCGAATAGCTTTTTAAGATAATTGAAGTTACTAATTAAGTTTTCTTTATTAAGAGTTACATAAGCCATATTATTTTTTCAACCTCATTTCTAAATACGGATTAGTGAACCCAAGCTTTTCATATAATTTCTTAGCAGGGTTATTAGCTTCTACATGAAGAGCAATATCACCTTCCGTTTCGGATATTGCTTTTTCCATTAACTTTTTACCGTAACCTTTTCCTCTAGCATCGGAATGAACAGCAATATATACAAGTATATTCTCCGGTATATATCCACTCATACCAGTTTTATTTATTATTACTGCACCTACTATTTTATCACTATTATACCCTACTAGAACTAATCCACCTTTTCCCAATTCATCTGAAACAGCATAGTCCATTGCCTTTTCTATACTCTCCAGTTTGTCTCCATACTTCTCCAAATGAGTAAACAAGAAGTTACTTATCTCTGATTTATTATACTCATTGTTATTTATACTATCCTTATCATATTTTCTAAATTCCATCTTACCTTTGGCTAATTATCTAATAAAATTGATGTTAAACGAACGAATAAGTTTTCTAGCCATTGCCTATATTGCGAGATAGTTATTTGTAAGTGTAATTAATTACAATTAATATCACTTAGTAATCGTTAACTTGGAAACAATTAAATAAAACAATGGAAAATAAAAATGAAATTATTCGCAATCGGTACATCAGATAATAAAGTAAGTATAGCAATGCTTGTACTAAGGTTAGTATCAGGACTAACTATGGCTTTTAGCCACGGACTAGGGAAAATGGAGAATTATAGTAAAGCAGTTGATTCATTCCCAGACCCTTTTGGAATAGGAAGTCAGTTATCTGTAATTTTAGCGATATTTGCTGAACTATTCTGTGGAGTTCTAATTGCAGTTGGTTTTGCTACACGTTTTACAGTAATCCCACTAATTATAACAATGGCAACTGCCTTTTTTATAATACACGGTGGAGATGCATTCGGTGACAAAGAGATGTCATTTATTTATTTAGCAATGTATCTTGTAATCTTTATTATTGGTCCAGGTAAATATTCTATAGATAAACTGATAAGTAAGTAAATTAATAGAGAAAGTATAAAAAAAGACTGCTTTTATTTAATCAAAAGCAGTCTTTTTTACAAGCTTTTCCAATTGTAATTTAAGGAGTATATTTTGTTAACTCTTGTACAATACTTTCTACTTCAGTACTAGCTACCATCTTAATAATTCCAATATTCCTAGCATAATAGTAAACATATTCGCTCAATTGGAATTTTGAACCTGCTTCAGTCAAAAGATAGAGTTTAACCTTAGTCACTATTATATCATTATATTTGACTCCCTTAACTTTATAAGAATCGAGTTTATCAAATAACTCTAACTCGTGTATAGAGCTATCTTTTTTATTAGTTTGAAGTTGTAATGGAGCTGTCTTTTCCCATTTTTCACCTATTTCAAATGTTTCGTCAAAAAGCAATAATTCAAAATCTCCTTTCATTGATGTTGAACCTTCTGGATTAAGAGAATAGTATTTCCCATCTACATATTTTCTATATACTCGATTAGGAACTTGATTGTCAACCTCCTCCTCAAATTCTACATAGACTCCTGAATCAAATTTTCTTGTTCCAGTCACTTTTAGAATAGTCGTTCCTAGATTCCCATTGTAATTGTAATCGTATTCCCACTTCGACCCTAATTTAGCAGGTATATAATCACCAATTGGAATGCCTAAATCATTAGGGTCATCAACTGGCCCAGTTGAGCTATCTTCAGTACAAGCTGATAAAAGTGCAAGTACAACAATTAACAGAATCAGTTTTGTGTATTTCATTTTTTAAATCCTCCATGTTGAATAAATAACAATGGAAATATAAGCAAATTTAGAACAAAAAAAAAACCTCACCAATAGGTGAGGTTCGAAGTAATATCTACTTACGGTTATTTTTTATTTTTTATTCTTTATACTCTATTAAATCTTGTGAAAACGTTGTACCACTACCAGCTGCTTTAGCTTTTATTATTCCAACACCTGAAGCATAGTAATAAATTTGGTCGATTAGATACATCTGTTGTCCGAAATAAGTAACACTAAGTTTTAAATACATTGCAATTATATTATTATAAGTTTTACCACGAACCTCATAACTATCCAATTTATCATAAACTTCAACTTCATAAAGAGCATCTATAGTTGAGCTAGAACCTTGCATTTTTACATCTGCAGGTATATCCCACTTATCACCTTTTTCTGCATTTTCATCTATAAGTAAGAACTCGAAATCACCTACAATTGTAGTAGATCCATCAGGGACAAAACTATAATATTTACCATTATCATATCTTTGATATCCCAATTGAGTTTGCCCATTATTAACAGATTCAACCTCAATCCATTTTTTTCCAACTTTTTCTTTCGTCCCTAATACTGTCATTATCATTTCACTAGTCACGCCATTTTGTGTTATCTCATACCTCCATGTGGAACCAACTTGTGCTGGAGAATATTGCCCTACTTCGACACCTAATGTTTTAGATTGAGCTGGTGAGTTACTATCTTCTGCACAAGATACAAATAGGATTAGTGTTAATGTCGCAAAGACTAACTTTATATATTTCATACTTATTTTCCTGATGTGTTTAAAAACAATTCATGGAATATAATGAAAAATGAAATAAAAAAAAACCTCATCAAAAGATGAGGTTTTAAATATTAAGTATTTTACTTTTAATCTATTTGATAATTGTAATACTACCCGCTACAGAATTTTCCTCATTTTCTATTACTAGAATATAAGTACCTGCAGTTACGTTTTTAGCATCCAAATCAAAATTGTTTTTTCCATCTATAGTATTCAGAGTAGTTTGATAAACTACGTTACCTGTAATATCTACTAATTTGATGTTAGAAACGCCAGCTTTACCATCGAAAGATACATTTGAAATATTTGTCACTGGCATTGGGCTTACCAATAGCTTTACAGTTCCAAAGTCTTGGTAATCAACAGAAGTAGTGATTTGATTTAGGACTATTTCTGTATCTATTTCTATATCCTTAGAGTAATCTATTTCAATAGTCTCAGTATATGAATCGAATCCGAACTTATCTATACCTAAAGTATATGTACCTGGAGCCAATTCTTCTAGTTCGAAGTAGCCATCAACATCAGTAACAAAATGAGTTACCACGTCACCAGCTTCATCCATTAGGTAAACTAAACCACCGTTTATAGCTTCATCAAGATTTCCTTCACCCGATCCACCTGGCGAAATACCTTTTAGTCCTCTAATTAGTCGACCTTTTATTCTTGCTATTCCTTTGGCTCTATCTTTACCTGAAGGAGCGTGAATAATATCGACCATCATAGTAGGTGCAAAATCACCCACACCAACTAATGTTGCTTCTTTCCATTTTAAAGTAGCATAGTCACCAGTAACATAGTACCCTGGGATATAACTATTCTCAGCAGGTAATGAAAGTACTACATACTCTCCATATTTCAAGTTACTGAAATTGAAATAACCTTTTTCATCAGTTCTTGTAACAGCTTTAAATTCTGAATTATCTCCTTTGTGAAGCGCAATAACAGTTGACATAACTATGTTGCCATCTTTATCAGCTACCGAGCCACTCATATACCCTTGTGTAGCTTCTGCAGCTTCTAACTTGAAGTTTATACCATCTTTATCAGAATCTAGATAAATAATATCCGCTTCGTAATAAGAGTCTGCACCTTCGTACCACTGCATTTTATATATATTAGTGTTTGTCATAGCTACAGCATTTGCATAGTAAGTATAAGTATCTGGTAATTTTATAGAGTAGTTTCCTTTATCATCAGTTTTTACTCTATTATCAAATTCGAAATCAATGTTACCATTATCACTACCTTTACCACCTAATACCCACTTAACAGGTAAAAATGTAACTACTGCAGGTAATGGTTCGCCTGTTGCAACATCTGATACTTGACCAGTCACTACAAAGTAGTTCGGCTCAGGTATTGAATGAAGCATCATACTAATTTCAACCTTATCGTTCTCACCTACACCTATTGTTTCTGCATTAATTAATTCGAAAGCGTCCTTGTAGAATTGTGGCTTATAACCCACAACATTTGCTCGTAAATAGTATTTGCCTGAAGGTAATTTTACAGATATAGACGTTCCGTTCAACTCAACAGTCTTATAAAAATGAATATTACCAGGAGTGTTAGGGTCTTTATCAGCAGACCATATAGTTACTGCCCCACGGAAATCTTTTATATCATCTGTTTCGTCATAGAAATTACAAGTCAAAATACTAGAGTAATCTGGATCATCACCTTTAACTAATAGGTAAAAGTAGCCCGTTATTTGAGTATAAGTAACTCCACCATCACAAGTAGATCTAACTATAATTGGTACTTTGTATTCACCTCTGACAGGGTTGTCCCATTCAATCAAACCAGTACTTTCATCTAACTTTAAGTCTTGAGGAGTAGAATTATGTCCATCAAGAGCATCAGATAAGTGATAAGTTAACCTACAATCACTTTTAGAAACAGCATTGACATCATATCTCCATGACATACCCGCTTCTAACTTATGAGTAAACATAGTACCTTTTTCGAAGTATAAATCCGGTTCGTTAGAATTACAGTCACCATAGCAGATATCGAAAGTCAGTTTGCTAACTATTTCGCCAGTACATTTGTTTCTTAATCCAATTACTGATTTATATTTACCTTTTTCTTCAGCAGTAAATTTAATCTCTGCAAAATCTTCACCTAGTTCCATAACTGCGATTTTAACTTTTGATTCTACAACCATAACATCAAATTCGCAATCTGTCTCGTTGATTATCTTTACTCTAGTTGTCGCTTGACCTTCATCATTAAGGTTCACGAATAAATAAATTCCTGCAAAGAACATTCTTTCTGTATTGTTAACACAATCACCATTGCAAATCAATAGCTCTACTCTATCAACAATCTCGCCGCTACATGCGTCAACTAGTCCTAGGACAGCAACATATTTCCCTTTTTCATCAGCCGCTATTTTTAGTAATGCTCCTTTTTCACCTTGTTCTGCTATCTCTACTTTAGCATCTGTTTCTAGTACTTTTACTTCAAATTCGCAGTTTGTATTATTCTTTACATCAACAAAGAATTTACCTTGGCCGTTTTCAAGTTTGATTAATTTCGTTTCACAGTTAAAATACATTTTTCTGAAATTATTATCATCACCCACAGTGCCGCAAACTCTCTCTGTTAGATCACTTGCAATATCATACTGTTCATCATATAAATCTATTGTATAACAATAGTCAGCAACAGCTAACTTCTCGATTACAAATTTATATTCACCTTTATTATTTCTCTCTACTTTACCTACTCTCTCTTCTATTTCTTTACCGTCAACTTTTTTATATTGATTTATTCGAAAGTAGTCACCTAAGTCATTATTCCTATCTCCATCAACCCAAGTCAATGTGATATTACCTTGAACTGGTGATGATTCCATGATATCTACTTTTATCCCAACCTTGATAGGTTTAGCTGGCTGTTTTGCAAGTAAGTCTATGCTACCTGCACTCATAAACGCCGCAATGAAGCCTAAAAGCAGTATTTTGTAAATAGTTTGTTTCATTTGAGATACCTCATATAATAAATTTATAATTATTTTTTTCCGCATTTGATATAACAACACACAACTTTAAAAAAGGTAACAAAAAAAGATAAATATTTTTTTAAAAGTCTAACATCTCTATTAGTTATCTATTTATCTATTACTAACACCTTTATTTATAAATATATTCATTAATTCCTCGTCCACCAAAAGTATTAAGTCAAAATTTGTTAATTTTGCTAAATTAAAAAATCAAAAATCATAAAAAAGGTTTATAAATGACTGGTTCTAAAATTACGATAAACAATGGTAAATTAAATGTTCCAAACGATCCAATTATCCCTTTCATCGAAGGCGATGGTATAGGTCCTGATATTTGGGCAGCAACTGTGAAAGTACTAGACAGTGCTGTTGAGAAAGCATATAGTGGCGAAAAGAAAATTATTTGGAAAGAAGTATTAGCTGGTGAAAAAGCATTTAACAAAACTGGTGAATGGTTACCTGCTGAAACTTTAGAAGATATAAATGAATACTTAATTGCTATCAAAGGCCCTCTGACTACTCCAGTTGGTGGTGGTATTCGCTCTCTGAATGTTGCACTCAGACAACAATTAGACCTCTACACTTGTTTACGTCCTGTAAGATGGTTCCAAGGTGTACCATCTCCAGTCAAAGAACCTAACAAAGTTGATATGGTTATCTTCCGTGAGAACACTGAAGATATCTATGCAGGTATTGAGTGGAAAGCTGGTTCAGAAGAAGTGAAAAAAGTAGTTAATTTTATTGAAAATGAAATGGGAGTAAAGAAAATCAGATTCCCAGAATCATCTTCAATTGGTATCAAACCAATCTCAATAGAAGGTACTCAGAGAATAGCTAGAGCAGCTATCGATTATGCTATAGAACACGGCCGTGACTCAGTAACGTGGGTTCACAAAGGTAACATTATGAAATTCACTGAAGGTATGTTCAAAGATACTGGATACGACGTAGCAGAGCAAGAGTATGGTGATAAAGTTTTCACTTGGAGACAATACGACATAATAAAAGAAGAGAAAGGTGAAGATGCTGCAAATACTGCGCAAAAAGAAGCATTGGCTAATGGTAAAATATTAATTAAAGATGTAATTGCTGATGCATTCTTACAGCAAATTCTTTTACGTCCTGATGAGTATGAAGTAGTTTGTACTATGAATCTAAACGGTGATTATATCTCTGATGCATTGGCTGCAATGGTTGGTGGAATTGGTATAGCGCCAGGTGCAAATATCAATTATACTAGTGGTCATGCAATTTTCGAAGCGACACACGGAACAGCACCTAAGTATGCTGGATTAGATAAAGTGAACCCAGGTTCAGTTATTCTTTCTGGCGTGTTGATGCTGGAGCATTTGGGCTGGCAAAAAGCTGCTGACTTAATAGTAGATGCTGTAGAGAAAACAATCTCACAAAAAACTGTGACTTACGATTTTGAGAGATTAATGGATGGAGCAACATTGCTAAAAACTTCTGAATTTGGTGATGCACTAATCAAGAATATGTAATAAGAATAGAATTATTCTTCAGATTTTAAGAGAGCCGCTTTCGTAAGGAAGCGGTTTTTTTTTGTGAGGTTCTAATTCATTTTTCTTAAGTTGGATATAATATAATATAACGAGTTAGTAAATGAGCTTCCTAAAAGCAGAGTGGCGTAGATTGGCAATAGCAAACTATGAGGTAAATGAATCGGACCTCATAAAACATTTGCCCTATGGAACTGAGTTAGATACTTGGGATGGTAAACACTATGTTAGCTTAGTTGGGTTTATGTTTGTGAATACTAAAATGTTGGGTATGAAGATACCATTTCATGTAAATTTCGAAGAAGTTAACTTGAGATTCTATGTTCGGTATAATGATAAAGGTAAATGGAAGAGAGGAGTAGTATTTATAAAAGAATTAGTACCTCGAAGAGCGCTTTCAATCGTTGCTAATACTCTGTACAGTGAACACTATCAAACCGTTAAAATGTCTCACGAATGGATTGACAATCATACAAATATGATTACGAAATATGAGTGGGAGCATAATAACGACCAACATCATATCTCATTAACATCTGAAAAGGAAGCCAAGCCAATTCCATCAGGTAGCAAGGAAGAATTCATAACCGAACACTATTGGGGATATACGAAAGTAAACGAATCAAAGACTTATGAATACGAAGTTACTCACCCCAAATGGGATTGCTACAAAGTGTTAGACCACGATATTAGAATAGACTTTGGGTCACTATATGGTGCGGAGTTCTCTAAGTTGACAAGCCGAGAGCCAGACTCAGTAATGTTGGCTGAGGGTTCGCTAATCACTGTTGAGAACAAAAGGACATTGAGATGAGGTACCCCATCCCCTATCTATCAGCTCTGTTAATCCAGTCCTCAACTATATAATTAATTTCGTTAGATTCTTTTAGCTTTAATATCTGCAAATTCAAGTCTCTTAGCAAAGGACTGTCAATAGGTACTATGAAACCATAATTTTGTTTAAACATATTCTTTTTTGATAATCTGTACTTATTTTTTTCCATTTTGTTGAACATATATTCCAAAGGAATTAGATCATATATCAATGCGTTAACATCATTATTTTCTAGATCTTTTATCCCTTCTTCAATATTATTGACAACTTTAGCAGTACCTCCATTAGTTCTAATAGTATTCACCACTCTATCAACTGAGGGAGTTGCAATCGTTTTATCTGTTATATCATTTATTGAGCTTATAGTTTTCTTAGCTCCACTACTAGCAGTTAGAGTACTTGCAATACCCGCTACAAATGAAGTAGCCATTATCAACGATATAATCATCCAAGCGCCTAGTACAACCCTACCCGCGACACTCTTTGGAGCATAGTCTCCATAACCAACAGTAGTCATAGTTACTATAGATAACCAAACTCC
>JAUHXN010000274.1 GCA_030426865.1 bacterium
TGACGCACGTTATGTTACTGATTTCGTTGGTCCGGTTGAACTACAAGACAAGTTAGATGTTAGTTTCCAATTTAATTCGGATATGGCCGGCAGCAATATTTCTAGAGGTACTATTGAAACATCGATCGGGAATTTTTATTTCTACGTTCTATCAGAAGAAATCGGCGACAACTCTAGTTTCCTTTGGTCATATAAAGAGATAGATATAGATTTTGGTAATTTGGACATATCACAATCTAAATTAGAATCAGAATGGGTAGTTAGAAATAAGAATGAAGCAGTTATTGGGATAGACAGTATTGTAATAATAAATGATATAAATAATGAATATAGTTTTAATGTAACATCTTCCCCTACTCATGTATTTGCATTCGACACTCTACTATCAGAATTCACTTTTACACCTAAGGTAGCGGGACCTAGTAGTGCCGAGGTTCATTTCTATCTGGATATAACAAGAGAACCAGTTATAGCAAAATTAAAAGGTAACGGAATTAGTAAAGATTCTGTAAGAATTTCTGTCTCAATTGATACTCTTAATGCCTTCCCTGAAAACCTGACAATTATTCCAATTAGATTTAATATTCAAGATAATCCGGAATCTCTTGATATGAAGCGAATGGAAATTGACATTGAGTATAATGCAACTTTGCTTTTACCTTTCAGGTTTGAAAACGAAGGTACAGTAATTAATAAGATTAGACGAATCACATTACCAGTAAGCGGAGAAGATTTTAATAACAATATTATTGAGAGTAGGTTTTTGCCGACTATAGGGAACTCTATATCTACTGAAATCGACATTACAGATGTACGTGTTTATAATAGCAGAGATGAAGAGATATTATCCAAGAGAATCGAAACAGAAAATGGACTATTTACTTTAGATGGTGTTTGTTTTACTGAGGGTCAATATAGATTATACGAAGAAAGTGCAGCAAATAGAATCGAAATTTTAGAAGAAAATGGAGATTTTTTTGTAGATTATAATTTGGTAGAAAATGGATTTACGAACTTGTCTATCTATGATATCAGTGGTAAATTAGTAACTACTTTAGCTGCAAACGACTTGGGAAAAGGAGAGCACAGAACTGAAATTGACACAAAAAATATTGCAATTGGAAATTATATCATTCGGTTGGAAACGCCAACTCAGATTATTTCAAAAATATTCATTTATACTAAATAGATTGAAAAGCTTACTTACTATATTATTAGTTCTAATTGGCACTTTCGGACTAAGCTCCAAAGAAGAATCAAAAACTCATACTGCATTCATTGGATCGAATTTAGGTCTTAATTTATATGGCTCTGATTTCAATAATTTAGGAAATACTAATACTTGTTGTCCTGGGTTTACCTCTGGATTTGGTACGGGTTTGAATTTTGGTGCTGGCTATAATTACCTTATAGATGATGGCTATTGGCTATTTTTAGGGCTAGACTATACTAATATGAATTCTAGTTTTATTACAATTGAAAATGAACAAATAAACCTACAAGGTACTAATAAAAATGATGCTCAGATTGAACAAAAAGTAGCTTCTGAAATTAATTCTTTGGGAATAAGTTTTGGAGCTATGTATGAATTATTCGAATCATTTGACGCATCTTTGGGCTATAGACTAGGCCTTCCTAGTGATTTGAGTTACCGTCAGACTGAAATTTTAGTCGCTCCTAATGATGGTGTGTTCAAAGAAACAGGTAATAGAACTCGCACTGATGTAAGTGGTTTGATTGAAAACAATGTATATCACAGTATAGTTGGTAAATTAGCATATAGACTATATACTAGTAGTAATAAGTCAACTTATCTAAATCCAAATATTAGTTTTAATATAGGGTTAAACTCTACAAATGACGAAATGAATCTAACGCCTAACAGCATTAATTTTGGAGTAGATTGGGCGTATAGCTTTAGCAGTTCTGAAAATTCACCAGATATTCCTACTAAACCTATAACAACTGAGCCCAAAAAAGTAATTGAAAAGGATATTGTAACATCAAATATTGAAGAGAAAAAGACAGATACACCGAAAGTAATTATCAGACCAGTCACTATTGGCCAAGATAATAAAAGACAGGATAGAAATGAAGTTATAATAGATGAAGTTAAATCTATCAGAATGGTGCCATTACTTAATTATATATTCTTTGAGAAAGATTCTAGTAATTTACCTGTCAGATATAGCACCTTCAATAAAAAAGAATCCTACAACTTTAATTCTAACAATCTTTTTGAAGTTAATACCTTGGATATTTACCATCACTTACTAAATATAATTGGTGAAAGAATGATGGCAAACCCTAAAACTAAATTAAGTATTGTCGGTACAAAGTCTGAAATTGAGGATGGTGAGTTAGCTAAAATACTACCTATAGAAAGAGCAAAAACGATCCGTAATTATCTTGTAAATACTTGGGGTATTGCAGATAAAAGATTAATGATTTCTTCACTAGATAAGCCAAGCTTACCTTCTACTAGTTCAGAGAATGAGTCAATTGAAGAAAATCAAAGAGTTGAATTATATTCTACTGATGAAGTCCTATTAGCTCCATTATTATTAAACGATACTCTTTATACCCCAATAACTAAAGAGATTGATTTTTATACTATTTTGGATACTAATGTAAAGGATTTCTCATGGAATTTTAGAGTATTTAGTGATGAAAATTCTCCATATTATGATGAGAGCGGTAGATTAGAGCCCCCCCTTACTACTAAAATCATCCTATCTGAAGACATAGCAGGTCAAATTAAAAATAATAATGAATTATTATATCGATTTGATCTTGTTAACGCACTAGAAGAAAGGGAAAATGTTACTGGTAGGATTAACGTAACTATCAATTCATTAGAACAAAAAGAACGTGAAAAGGCAAATGATATACGTATAGACAAGTATAGTCTAATTCTGTTCGATTTCGATAAATTCGAATTGAATGACAAAAATTCTAAAATATTAAGCATTGTAAAAAAGAATATCACAAAAGATTCGGAACTACTAATCTCAGGGTATTCTGATAAAATTGGTGACTACGATTATAATAAAACACTTTCTAAGAAAAGAACAGAATCTGTTTCGTTACAATTCCCAAATAATAAAAAAGAGCTTTTCCCTTATGGTGAGTCAATTATTTTATTCAACAATAATTTACCAGAAGGACGTTTCTATTCAAGAACTGTAACTATAAAAGCAATAACACCGATTAAAAAATAAATGCCAAATACTAAAACTTGGGTAACGCGAGTCCCACAAAACATAGACAAGGTTTGGGACTTTTTCTCTAGACCAGAAAATTTGAATGAAATTACTCCTGATGACATGAAATTCCAATTCCTGACTGATACGAAGGGAAAGATGATGTATGAAGGTATGATAATCAGATACAAGGTCTCCCCTCTACCTCTTATGAAGTTCAATTGGGTCACAGAGATTACTAAAATCCGAGAAAAGGAATACTTTATTGACGAGCAAAGGATTGGTCCCTATAAGCTTTGGCATCACGAGCATCACTTCCGCAAAATAGATGAAAATAATACTGAAATGAGAGATATACTAACTTACGATGTAGGAAAAGGTATATTAGGACCAATTCTAGATAAGCTATTTATTGGGAAGAAAGTTGATGGAATATTCGATTTCCGTGAGAAAATGATAAGTAATTTCTTTAAATAAGAAACTCTTTTATTTTACTTGTTAGCAATTCTAAATCTATTTTTTCTATTGGGTGAGCTGTGTTTTCGAATTCATAATATTTAGAGTTTTTGATCTTACTGACAATTGCAGGAGTTTCCTCTGGAGTAACCATATTATCTTTATCTCCCCTGGTAAGTAAAACGGGAATATCAATTTTCGATAATGCATAATCCGACAAAGGAGTTGATTTTGCAATCTCTAGCATTAGGTCTTTGTGTTTGCTAAGTAGATTTTTCCAATTATCCTCCCCGTGCATAG
>JAUHXN010000275.1 GCA_030426865.1 bacterium
ACATGAAGGTTTGGAATTAATTATAAAAGAAAAGCCTCTACTTGTTCTTCTCGATTTAAGCTTACCTAATATTGATGGTGATTCACTACTTTATCTAATAAAGCACATGTCAATAACAAAGGATACAAAAGTAGTTATACTATCGGCACTTATAACGAAAGAAAAAATAAAATCAACTTACCAATTGGGCGCTGCTGGTTTTATAGCAAAGCCATTCGAAGAAAAACTATTAATTCAGAAAATCAACGAATGCTTAGATAAAGATTCCATAAAACAATTGAAAAAAGAAACACCTGTAAAAGATGAATTCTTTATCAAAGTTTAATAATTTTTAAATTTTCTCAGATTAACACTTATCTAAAATTTGAATACTCTTATCATATTCTGATAGTTTGGTTTATCTTTAGATAATCCAGCTACATATACAACATAGTCCCCTTCTTTGATAAAATCGAACTCTTCAAGTAATTGCTCTCTGAATGTGACAATAACGTCTTCAGACTTTATAGGTTTATCAACAAACTTAGGTATAACACCCCAGATAAATGATAATCTACGAGCAACTGATTCGATATCGGTAAATGCAATTATTGGAACTCTAGGTCTATAATTTGCAACATTTTTAGCAGTATAAGCTGAACTAGTTAATGATACAATAGCGGCAGCATTAATCTGATCAGCTATCATTGTAGCCGCGTGACCTAAGGCATCAGAAATATCTCCATCGTTGAAGCTAGATTTATATTTCTCACTACCAAAAGGATATTTTTCTTCAATGTTTTTAATAATTCTAGACATATATCCAACCGCTTCGTACGGATACTTACCTACACTTGATTCCGCACTAAGCATTAGACAATCAGAACCATCCATAACTGCATTGGCTACATCACTAGCTTCTGCTCTAGTCGGACGAGGGTTCTCTATCATTGATTCAAGCATTTGAGTAGCGGTAATAACAGGTTTTCCATAATAGTTACATCTGTTGATGATTTCTTTTTGTATAAGTGGTACTCTTTCGGCAGCCATTTCTAATCCCAAATCACCCCTTGCTACCATTATACCAGTAGCTTCTTGGATAATCTCGTCTATATTTTCGTAGGCTTCTACTCTTTCAATCTTCGCAATTATTGGTACTTCTCTTTTAAAGATTTTCATAGCTGTTTTTAATTCTACTATATCTTCTCTTGAACGAACAAATGATAGAGCTACAGCATCTACCCCATTATCCAAACCAAATTTTAAATCTTCTAAGTCTTTTTCGCTTAATGAAGGAGCATTACTAGTTGCACCAGGTACAACGATACCCTTTTTACTTTTTAAAATTCCCCCTTTTATCACCTGAGTTTTGATCTCAGGCCCTTTTACATCAAGAACCTTCAAACTTATGTATCCATCATCTAGCAAAATAGTATGACCAGGCATGGCTTCATTTTTGAGGTCAGTATAATCGGTACTAACAATTTTATCTGTACCTTCTTTGATTGACTTTGTAGTAATAGTAAACTCTTGTTTATCTATTAACTCTACACCACCTTCCTTTACATTACCAATTCTAATTTTTGGACCTTGTAAATCCATAAGAATAGGAATATTTCGTCCTGCTATATCAGATGCAGCTCGTATATGTTTTATAGTCTTTTTATGTATTTCGTGACTACCATGAGAAAAATTTAATCTCGCAGCATCCATACCAGCATATATTAGTCGTGTTAGATTTTCTGTACCTGTAGCAGCTGGGCCTATAGTACATAGTATCTTGGTTTTTCTTGGGAATAAATCGTTAGTCATAATATTCAACTTTTATTTAATTTTTATATGCAAATTTATGTTATTTAAGTGTATTATACGTTAATAATACGTTAGTATTCTCTTAACTTAGTATAATTTAATCAAATATCGAACCAAAAATATGATAAAATCTACAATTTCTAAAGAAACTATTTTAAAGACAGGTATTATTTTTTCTTTGCTCACAGTAATTATAGGTGCTTTTGGTGCACATGGACTATCTGATATTCTAACTGAGAACGATAGATTTGATACATTTAAGACAGGAGTACTTTATCAGTTATTCCACTCTATAGCTATATTAATATCAGGAGTTTTATTCGATAAATATAGTGTTAGTAATATTAAGAAAGCCGCTATATTGTTTAGCCTTGGTATTATTGTTTTCTCGGGGTCACTTTATATTTTGTCCATTACTAATATAGGTGTTTTCGGAGCAATTACTCCAATAGGTGGTATTCTATTTATAGTAGGATGGTTATATTTATTTTTGTCTATCAAAAAACAATCTTGATTACTTTATTTGGCTAAAATCCATTACATACCAAATTGAATCTAGTTGTCGCATAGAGAAAGCAAATTCCTTCACATAGTCAAATTCGAGTTTAACGTTATGTAAATCTAATGTTATAGTATCTGTTATTATTCTAGTGACTTTTCTTTCATTAAGTATTCTAGTCAATCTAGCAAGATTGTAGTACTGTTCTTGTTGTCTGTTTGCACTAAATCTGGATTCATTATCTGCTAATAACTGAGCTGCACCTGCTACATTATCTAGCTGTAACTCAGTAGTGAATAGTAATGCTCCACCAACAGCTGACTCTTGAGTTATATCAATGACTTCTTTCGGAGGTCTATTATTCCCAATTACGAATAGTTCACATGATGTAAAGAAGAGAAGTAGTATTATTGTGCTGATTATACGCATTATTTTTTCAAAAATTCTATAGTTGAGTTAATAGCTTGATCTAATATATCATTAGTTCCTGTAAACGGATGACGGCAATTAAAAGTATGATTAGCTTTATTTATTATACAAAGTTCAGAATTTTTTGCTGCATTATCTAACATCTTAGCTTCTTTAGTACTAACAGTAAAATCCTTGTCACCGTGGACTATTAATGTAGGAATATCTAATTTGGAAATACATTTTTCTAAATCGTAGTTCTTTTTGTTTCTGAGTTTATCTTCTAGATATTCTACATTTAAATATAACATTTGGCCGGTAATTCTATTTTCAAATTCCATTACTCCCTTTGATCGCCACTCATCTTTTTGTCTTTGGGTATTCCTATCTATATCACCAATAGATCCCCAAGTAACAACTTTACTAATGTCATTTCTTTGTGATGCTGTAATAATTGAAACTGCTCCTCCTAGTGAGTGTCCAAGTAGAAATACTTCTCCATTCCATCCTTTGATAGAGTTTTTTTCTAAAATAGAATTCAGATTATCGATAACTGCATTCAAGTCACAGATCTCTTGACTAACTGTTACAGTTCTAAATATATCTGCATCGAATATTCCTTTTTCAGCATCAACAATGCCGTTCTGAGAGAAATCAATATTGACAACTATAACTCCTGACTCAGCATATTTTTCGGCCATAAAAGGGAAGAATCCCCATTCTCGGTAGGCCTTGAAACCGTGAGATATAATCATAACTGGTTGGGGTGTTGTATGAGAATGATAAATATCACCTTTTACAACTAATCCATTTTTAACTTGCAATGCAAATGTATGTTTATTCATTAGTCCTGAGTCAAATTTCTGATAGTTTGCTCTAGCAAGTTAATGTATTCATTTAAATCTTCGAAATCACTATCTGTCCACTCTCTTTTTGCAGGAGGATAACTTCGTAGTTTATTCCAAACTCTAACATATTTCTTGTTTTTACTAAGTATAGGATTCGTATCTCTTGTATCCAATTCTTTTGCTTCGGCGTTCAATGATTTGAAAGACTCAACATTTCTGAAGTTTTCTACTATAAGTGGATCATTCGAATTTATTATCAAGTGTTTTTTATGTACTTTTTCAGTATTGTCCAAATAAAAAATTGCCGATGAGTTAGCTACTCTTTCATCTAGTTCTTCGACCATTTTATTAGAACCCTCAAAATTTGGCTCATCACCACTTAGTGCGACAAAAACAATATTAACAG
>JAUHXN010000276.1 GCA_030426865.1 bacterium
TGCAATCAGACAAAAAGAAAAAGTGATAAACAATGCTATGATAAGGCCTAATCTCAAACTTCTTCACTCTTATTATTTCTAGTTGAAAGAGCTAATTGGCCACATGCCGCGTCTATATCACTACCAAAAGTATCTCGAATAGTTACAATTCCTCCAAATCCACGTATTTCATTCGCAAATTCTATAATACGTTCGCTACTAGAAGGTTTTAGTGTTTCGGCAATACCCGATGGCTCAGTAAATGATATATCATTAAATGGGATTAAGTTTATCCTAGATGGTACTCTTTTACAAATCTTAGCTAACCGCTTAGCATCTTCTCTTGTATCGTTCATCCCATCAAATGGAATATACTCGTAAGTAATATTCAGCTTAGTTTTTCTATAATAATCCTCTACCGCATTCATTAGGACTGTTATATCTGCTTTCAAGTTGATTGGCATTATCTTATCACGGAAACCATTGGTAGTACCGTGAAGCGAAATAGCTAACTTTGGCGGTCTAGCAAGATTAGCCAATCTCTTAATATTAGGAACCACACCAGAAGTAGATACAGTTATTTTTCTTCTTGACATCATATCTGTAAGTGGGTGAGTAAGTATATTGACTGCACGAGCTACATTTTTGTAATTCAACAATGGCTCTCCCATACCCATAAATACAACATTGGTTATTTTTGTATCTAAATCTTGCTCCACATCTAATATTTGAGAAATAATCTCATGGGTTTCAAGATTACGTTCCAAATCCATAGTACCAGTAGCACAAAATTTACAATCCAAACTACAACCTACTTGACTAGAAATACATAAAGTATTGCGGATGTTTGTCTTTTCTGCATCATCGTACCAAGGCATAAAAACAGCTTCTATACTTTTACCGTCATCCATAGTAAATAAATATTTGATAGAGCCATCTACAGAAACTTGTTTTCTCATTGCCTTAAAAGACTTAATGGTATGGTTAGCCATGAGCTCAGCCCTTAACTCTTTAGGGAAAGTAGTAATTTTATCAAGACTATCCACTTTATTAGAATAGAGTGCTGTAAATAGCTGTTCTGCTCTGTAATCAGGCCGATCATTACTATTGAATAATTGGATTAACTCTTCGTAATCGAAATTTCTTAGGTTCATGTGATTCTCTGTTATGTGTAAGTAACAGTTTAATTACTCATTTGTAACAAAACGGTTATTATTTTTCATTGTTGTTTATATTAAACCCAGGAGTTTTATAGTCCGTTGGGATATATTGGTCAGGTATAGCGATATGGTTACCGTCACGTGCTGCTCTATAATGTGGTGATAATATCTCTACACCAGCTTCGTTGAATTTATCTTGGATATTCCTATGTATTTCTGAATATATAGCCGCCATTCTATGCGATTGAGTCGTATATGCATTAATCTGATATGCCACATAAAAATCTTCCAAACTCGTTTGTAACACAAATGGCTCTCTGTCTTTATCGATACCTTCCGAATCCTTTGCCGCTGCTATTAGTAGTTCTGATACTTTCTCGTGTGGGACATCATACCCAATAGTAATTGTAGTATGAAGAATTAGTCCCAAATCATTAGAAGAAGAAGTATAGTTTGTACTGTGACTTGATAATATTTTCGAATTTGGAACTGTAATATCTTCATTTTTTATTGTTCGTAATCTTGTCACTAGTAGGGTCTTTTGTATAACATCACCAGTTATATTATCAATCATCACCCTGTCTCCAATCTGGAATGGGCGCATATACGTAATAATTAATCCTGACACTATATTGGCAATTGCGGTAGATGAACCCAAAGAAACCAAAACCCCAATAAATATAGAAACACCTTGGAAAATCGAACTATCTGAGTACGGTAAATACTGATAAGTTATAATTACAACAAAAGTATAGATTAAGAAACGAGCAATATTAAAAGTTGGTTTTGCCCATTCAGGATAAAAATTCGGAAGTGTTAATCTTTCGTGCCTAATTTCGTTTGAAATAAATTTCAAGAACTTAACTATATATTTAGCAACAATAAATATTACTATAATAGTAAACAGATTTGGTATATAATTTACAAATGCTATTACTATATCTTTCAGTGGGTCTAATACATATCCATACAGCTTTTCCGAAAGCCCCTTAGTCCAAGGGAACAGTCCAAAGACAATAGGGAAAACGAAATACAGGCAAAATAGAATGAAAACAACTTTAACTCCCTTCAAGGCAATAATTGCAAATCTGAGGAGATTATTAGAATCTAATAGCTTTACTTGTTTTAACTTTATATCCTTGATAACTGTATCCTTCATAGAATGCAGTTGGAGTGTCAAATAACGGAAAAGTTTGTTTACGTACTTTATAAAAAAGAAAAAGGCAATTAATATAAGAATAGTAATCCCAACATTAATCAAAATCGATTTATAGCTCCTCTCTTGATGCTCTTTTTCTATTTTCTTACCCAGTAAACCAAGCCAAAGTTTTGCTATTTCAGATCTATTTTTCCCAAATGAAATCTCATCTTCGGCACCAATCGCTACTATTATATTTTCTTCATATTTAATAAAAGTAGTGAACTCATTACTGTCTATTTTTAATTTCTTTTTCTCAAAACTAAAGTCATTGATTAAATCTTCTGATTTACGAGAAATATCATCAGCACGTTCCCTTATGGTCTTACTACCTAAACCATTTTGAACAAAAAATATAGTATCTTTATATACAACTATAGGAAGCATTTCCGACGAATCTTTTACTACTGACATACTATCCAAAAAGGTCTGACCTTTCTGAGCAGTAGCAAATAAAGATGAAATTACGAATACTATAAGTGTTATATATTTTAACATACTATTTTCTTATCTGATTAGTTTGCAATCAAATTAATCAATTTATCTTGAATAAAAATAACTTTTCTGATTTGTTTACCGTCAATAAATTTTTGAACGTTTGGTTCATTTTTAGCTATTTCCAATACTTCATCTTGACTTAAACCAGATGCGACATTTATCTTAGCTCGGATTTTACTTAATACCTGCACAACCATTTCTACAGATGATTTTTGCATTTTTGATTCATCATACTCTGGCCACTCGGCGTGGACTATACTCGTGTTATTACCTAATATTTCCCAAAGTTCTTCCGTAATATGAGGGGCAAATGGTGAAAGTACTCTAATAAAAGCATTAATTGCAGATTTGGGCACAACATCATTTTTATAGAATTCATTTACTAATATCATCATTTGCGAAATAGCTGTATTGAACTTCAAGTTTTCTATGTCTTCTCCGACTTTTTTAATAGTTTCATTCAACACATAATCTAATTCTTCATTAGGGTTTACTTCTTGAACTTTATCACTAAGGCCACCATCTTCAGATACTATTAATCGCCATACTCTACTCAAAAATCTAAAAATTCCTTCTATACCTGTTTCTGACCAAGGCTTTGCTTGTTCCAAAGGACCTAAGAACATCTCGAACATTCGCAATGAGTCTGCTCCATAATCTTTGACTACATCATCGGGATTGATGACATTTCCCAAAGATTTGGACATTTTCCGCCCATCAGTACCCATAATTAGACCTTGATGAAAAAGCTTTTTGAAAGGCTCTTTACTAGTTACGTAACCATAATCATATAGCACCTTATGCCAAAACCGAGCGTATAAAAGATGTAAAACAGCATGTTCTGCTCCTCCTACATATAAGTCAACTCCTTCATCTCCCATCCAATATTCTTGTTTTGCTTTATCAGAGAATATATCATCATTGTTAGGGTCTATATACCTTAAATAGTACCAACAAGAACCGGACCATTGAGGCATAGTATTAGTTTCTATTTTACCTCTTTTCCCAGTTACAGGGTCATCATAATTTATCCAAGAATCAACAGTAGCTAATGGTGATTCACCTGTCCCAGCTGGTTTATATTCTTTCACATTTGGTAATTCTAA
>JAUHXN010000277.1 GCA_030426865.1 bacterium
ACTTCAAATACTTATTGATGGCTTCGGTGCGGTTATTAACTTGCAATTTTTTGTAAATACGATGGATATGTTGTTTGACCGTTCCTTCACTGATTTGGGGGTTCAGTTCTCCCGCTATCTCTTTGTATAATAATCCTTTAGCCAAAAGATTTAATATTTGTCTTTCCCGCATAGAAATTCGTTGAATCAACTGAGTATTGGGGCGAAAACTCCGCAAGACTTTACAAGCAACACTTCGGCTCATCGGCGAACCTCCTGCCTTCCATTCTTCAATGCCTTTTATAAGCCCTTCTGCCCCCTCTTTTTTTAGTATATAGCCCGATGCTCCTCCCTTCAAGGAGGCGAAAATGTATTTGTTATGTTCATAAGTAGAAAACATCAAAAAAGAGATACTTGGGGCTTTTCGGAGGATTCGCATCATACATTCGATACCGTTCATTTGAGGCAAGTCAATTTCCATTATGACAATGTCAGGTAGGGTTTTGATTATTTTTTTGAATGCATCTTCTCCACAAGAATGAATGTCAATGACTTGCATACCTTCTGTCTCTTGCAGTGCTTCAACGAGGGTTCTCATCCAAGCCTTTGAGTTTTCTACAATGCTGATTTTAGTAGTTTTAGGTGTATTCATAGCGATATAATTTTTCCACCTTGACTACTACCAAAGAGTAGTCAAATAGATGTGATGTGATAGAGTTATCTGATTTGAATTTTGAATTAAGACGCTTCTTCCTACTGTTCCTTAGTTTTATAGTCGCTTGTTGTTTTGTGAAGTGTATGTGCGTGTGTGGATTAGCTAAATAAAATTAGAGCCAACTGTTATGGGAGTGTGAATTTTAAGCAAGCGACATTGTTGTTGTTTCGGACGAATTGTTGGAATGTGTGTTCGGAGGAGAGGAGTTCTTCAAAGTTAGATTCAGTACCTTGACTTCTTGTTGGTAAAAAAAGATTATCAGATTCTAACTGTCTTACAATAGCTATTAAATAAAAATTTCCTCTGGAAGGCAAACCCTGCGGTCGTACTTTAAAACGATTATCTGCATTTGGATTATCTTGGGTAACTGTAATATTTCTTAAAACTCCAGCAAGTGTCCAGTCATATACAGAACTCTCTATATTCCTCCAGTAAAGATTTAATTCTACATTCTCAACATTATTCAAACCTCTATTCCATATTCTCACATAAATATAATTCACCTTGTTATTGGAGATAGTTATATTTTCTCTAACAGAAGGCTCACTTCTACCATCAGGTCCAAATGGGTTACCAGAGGAGGGGAGGAGTGCAGAGTTTTGAGGAATCACAATTATATCAGGGCTGCAATCTATAGAACCTAAGAAAGGAATCTCTCCACTATCTGCAGTATTTTTTCTAATATAAACATCTGGTAGTAAGCATAATTCCACTTCTATTATTTTTCTTAAATTGGGCATTACACCAATACTAGGCAAAGTTTCATTTATTAGAGAAGATGAAGATTCAAAGATTCCATCTGCATTGACTGTGTACTCAGTATTCGCTACTGTTCCGTTACGGGGGTCGGATAATAAGTAACGCATCTGAAGTGGAGATAAGGGAATCTTATTTCTTTGCTTATAAGCACTTTGGAGAAGTATTGCAGCACCAGCAATGATAGCTGATGCCGCACTGGACCCTCCAAAATCATCAGAGTAATTATTATATCTATTATCTTGATAATCTTGATTTTTAATATTTTCTCTACCGTTGAATACATTTCCTATTCCACCTGCTACCACATGTTTTGGAGAGCGATAATAAGTGCCTTGTATAGGAGCAAAACAATCTATTCGTTTACCGTGATTTGAATCTCCTCCTTGACGATAATATACCCTTGTATTTTCTTCATTTGCTATTGATATAGCAGCAGCAACCATTATTGCACCAGAATCTTCGTTTTGATTTAATTTTGGTATATCCATATGTCTTGAAACACCTAAATTACTGTTACCATTTCCTGCGGCTTCTATTACAACAAATCCTAGAGCAGAGGCCAATCTAATCGCATCAAAATTGGCAAATTCAACCTCTACGGGAAGCTTTATATTTCCGTAATATATTTTTTCTACTTCTAATAGCAATATGTCACCTGTATTTACTTCACCATTGATTAATTTAGATATTGTTTTGAGGATAGCATCTTCTATATAACCATTACTACGCCTCCATACATTATCTAAACCTCTTATCTCATTTTTATGATGAGAGGCGAGTTTAACATACTTTGTTTCAGGAGCAATTCCTTTGATACCTTTTTTATTATCTGTTGCAACAATAAGACTTAGTGCTTTAATCCCATGGTCTCCAGCGTACACCTCTATAACTCCATTTTCGTTTTCATATTGGGTGGTATCTGCATTATCATTTGCTATTAAATCTGCATCACGTATGTTAGGTAATTCCAAGTGGGGAAACTCCCACCCCTGTTCCAAATCAATGAGTCCTACTTCTTGTCCAGTGATTTCTTGAGTCCACAACCATTTTGCATCTATTCCCTCTATGCCCGAATTCAAATATGTTTGTCGATCATCAAAAGAACCAGGGTTTTCGTTTTCAGTAGGATCGTAAACCAAAAGCTCTCGATAGGCAAAATCAACTTCTCCAAAACTGTTAAATGCTTTAACGATTGTATATAAACTATCTGTAGTGTTTCGGTAATCTATTTTCCAGTAAGTAGATAAACTTCTTAATGGTGGGAGATCTGACTTACTAGCAATTTCCTCAATTGCCTTTAATTCTTGAACTGAAATATGGTTTATTAACCTTTCTATTGCTTGAGGTTTGGACTTTACTTTATCAATTATAGAAGATAAACTATTTCCTTGGGAGTCTCGGACAAAACTAAATAAATCACTTCCTTCCTTATAGGCATATTTATCAATTAATCTAATTATGATATAACCGCTAAAGGGTTTATGTCTTCGTAGTTGTGGAGGTAAAGGAGTGTTGGTATATTTATATTTACGTTTATTCATTTTTCACTAAAAATTGAAGTGATATATAAAATTTCGGAAACATGAGACAAGTGAAATATCTTCTCATATCACCGAAACTATTGTTAAATTAAGTGTTATGAAATAGAAATACTTACAATTATGTATATATCTTTAGTCTCTGTTCTTTCACCAACAGTTTTTAACCATATATTACCAGTATCATAGGTAGCAGAAATGTTTACACTATATATTTTAATAAATGAAGATGTTTCTGCGCTTGCATCAATTAAAATATAAGAGGAGTCATCATCAACGGCAGAGAGTCCGTCAATAGAGTGAGCAGTAGCAGGGAAAGCTCCAGAGGCCTCTGCTTCAACAAATTCAAATTCCAGATTATTATTTGGAAAACTAGTTACAAGACGCAAGCTGGTTTTATCAACTAATACATCTTTAACATTTGCTAATAATATAGGGTGTTTTCCTATATCGACCATACCTGAACTCCCTGCTAAAATAGAAGTAGAGATATTAGCTGAAATGGTGGTAAATTTAGGGTCACCCGTTGGTCCACCTGTTTCCTCTGTTCTAAGATTCGTTCCATCTGTACTGTTAGGTAATTCATTGAACTGATTCAATAATTGTTGATTGCTATCAGATTGCTTGGTCAATAAATCAATAATCTTCTCAAAAATAGCGACTTTAGAATTCATGTGGTTACAAATTTCTAATTAAATAATCAATATTGATTACCTCACAAATTTATCAAAAAACACCTTTTTAGACAATAAGGTGTTTTTGCATTTATCTATTTTTTACCTACCTTGTATATGGAATAAAGAAATTATAATAACATGAGAATTAATATTTTAACAAAAAAATATTCTTACAACTTATAGCCATATAGTCAAGAAAATAATTGATTCATTTTTTTAATTTTTCTTTTCATGCAGAATAGTCGCTTATTCCATTTGTTGG
>JAUHXN010000278.1 GCA_030426865.1 bacterium
GGCGGCACTGCGTGGAAGGGCCGTCGCTCAAAGGATAAAAGGTACTCCGGGGATAACAGGCTGATCTTGCCCAAGAGTTCACATCGACGGCAAGGTTTGGCACCTCGATGTCGGCTCATCGCATCCTGGGGCTGGAGAAGGTCCCAAGGGTTTGGCTGTTCGCCAATTAAAGCGGTACGCGAGCTGGGTTCAGAACGTCGTGAGACAGTTCGGTCCCTATCCTGTGCGGGCGTAAGATATTTGAGGAGACCCGTTCTTAGTACGAGAGGACCGGAACGCCTAGACCTATGGTGTATCAGTTGTCGCACCAGCGGCATTGCTGAGTAGCTATGTCTAGAAAGGATAAGTGCTGAAAGCATCTCAAGCACGAAACCTACTCCAAGATTATATATCTCATCCTTCGGGAGTAAGAACCCTAGAAGATGACTAGGTTGATAGGCTTTAAGTGTAAGCGTGGTAACATGTTTAGCTAAGAAGTACTAATTGTTCGAGGGCTTACCGTAACATACATATATTAAGTTTTTAGTCATTATTTTGACGCTAACTTCATTACAACATGTTAATGATAGTATTATTACATACTTGATTACTTTCAACACTCAAAAATTTAAATTCTTGGTGGTTTTAGCACTGGGGGTACACCTCTTCCCATTCCGAACAGAGTAGTTAAGCCCATTAGCGCCGATGGTACTGTAGTGGTAACGCTATGGCAGAGTAGGTCGCCGCCAAGTTATTCGTAAAGAAGCTCATTTGATTCAGTTCAAATGAGCTTTTTTTTTGTCTATACTTGTCTAATCTTTCTATTCTTCTTATTATTTTGTATCTTATGTTTTACCATATATTAATACAATAATAAATCTATGATAAAAATAGTTACTCTTATATTAGTATTTTGTTCTACCTTTCTTTTTGCTGAGCTAAAATTCGAAAAAGTATTTAGTATTAATAATAATAAAGATGTAAATATAATAAATAAAATATATTTCCATGGAGATAGTGTTCTAGTATTTAATCATCAGTACAAGAATACTGATAGTACTAAGCATGATAGTTATATTTCTTTTTCTAGTAACTCTGGCATTGATTGGATGAACCTAAATAGTAATTTTCCTGATAAACTTCCCAGGACATATGATCTTTTCAGTGAAGAGTTGTTTAGTTTTGTATTACACGATGTTGCTGATACATCTATAAATTATGTTGATATTAATGGTTTTACTTATAAAAGTTTAAAGTATCCTTTTAGGATTGGTTTTCCAGAAATAGAAATTATTCCTAGAGATACAAACTTCATAGGTGTACACTATAACTTTTACAGTAATCAGCCTCTTTACTATCGCGATAGATATCTCTATTCACTTAACAATGGTATTACTTGGGATTCTATAAGTCCTGAAATCCAATATAAAGACTTCGATGATAGAAAGTTGGAGGAAAAAAGATTAATTGAAAATGTATTTAACTATCAAGACCCAAGTATAGCTCTATTTAGATTCAAATATATGTATATGAATAAATATCCATACTCAGTAACAGGTAAATATGATATATACACTAAAAAGTTTAAATTTTATACACCACCCAATTACTTTGGTGATTGTTATGGTTGTTTCAATATAAATGAAGTTATGAATGAAACTAATAAATACGATTCACTTGTAGTATATAACTATGAAACAAATTCATATCGCGATATAAAGCCCATCAGGTCTATTATTAACTGGGATACTGATTCTTTGTCTAAGTTTAGTGAATATATTACATATAATGGATTCAAGGTTAACACATTGCATCCAAATCACCATATTCTTAGTATCGATCATTATTCTAATTATGGTAAGAAAAGTAAACCAGATTTTAGAAAGCAATATTATTTTCAATCTATTGATTATGGTAAAACATGGAAATATTTATTTTTAAACGAAGATGTCAATAATCTAATTATAGGTAATTCTTACTATATTAATCCATATGATAATACTTTATGGTTAGTAAAAGGTAATGAAAAATGGATCGGTGATATCCGTGTTTCTACTCAGGCACTATATAAATCTAAAGAATCTATTATTAGTTCTGTTGAAGAAGTTGTCGAGAGTAAAGTAAGTATAACTTATACGGATAAAGGTCTAGTTGTTAATAGTAAATCATCAATGTTGAATAGCCGAGTTCAACTATTCGATCTTGAATCACGTTGTTTATATAATTCAATTGTAGATGTTCATAAAGGTGAGAATATAATTAATATGAATACTCCTCTACTAACGGGATATTATTTAGTTATTATTACATTTGATAATAATGAGAAGGAAATAGTAAATATTATAAATACAAGATAAATTGCATTATCTCGATTAATTTATAAAAAAGTATTTGTTCTTACCCAGACTGTGTTTATTTTCTAATTATAGAATGTAGCAGTGGAGTTAAAACATATAATATAATTAGAGAAGAGTAAAAAAAAAGCTACCCAAATTGGATAGCTTCTTTTAAAATCTTATCTGCAGTCGATATTAAGAAATATCTTGAGCTACGAAAGGCATCAAAGCTAGGTGTCTAGCATATTTGATAGCCAAAGCTATTCTGCGTTGTTGGTAAGCAGAAACACCAGTGATACGACGAGGTAATATTCTACCTTGATCGTTAGTGAATCTTCCTAAAAATTTGATATCCATATAGTCAATTACTTTTTGCTTGCCCAATGGATTAGGTTTATTCTTGTTTTTAGTACGAGCCGCAGCTCCAGTTTGCATAGGATGTATAGCTGACATTATTTACCTCTTGCTTCTTGTATTTGTTTTGATTTTTCAAAACGTTTCTTAAATCTATCTACTCTACCAGTAGTATCTACTAATACTTGCTTACCTGTGTAAAATGGATGTGATTTAGAATCAATTTCTAAAACCATTTTATCGCCTTTGTAGCAAGATCTAGTTTTGTAAGTTGTACCATCTGTCATCACTACTTCAATAACGTGATAATCAGGGTGTATTCCCTTTTTCATAACTAACCTATTTGTTTATTTCTATGTTTTGCAACTCGTTAAGGTCATTAACCTTTACGAATCTTGTCAATAATCTAAGTGTACCACGAGTTTCATCTTGGTACCATTTAAGAACTTTGACAGATGTTCTGTCATCTTTTTTGTTCTTACTGTCGAATGTTTGCTTCTTTGCCATTTTTATTAACCTGATTTTACTAGAACTACAAATTTAATAGAATATTTTATAACTACAAACCTTTTTGTATAAAATCTTTTAAAATAATTGATTTATAATTTACTAATATCAAATTTCTCTTTCACAAACACGCCTTTCTCATTCATCCCTAGTTTACCAGCTTGCGCAAAAGCATCATGTTCAAAAACAATTGTCCAGTTATCCTCATATGCTATAGGGAAATACTTTTCTTTTTCTGCTAAAGTTGTTAATGGGAAATTATCATACCCCATAATGAATGGATAACTTATATGGGCAGAAGTGGGGGTAAGGTCAGCTCCGAAAAGTAGAGTTTCTCCTCCATCACTTATTTTAACCATTTGCATACCTTTAGTATGTCCATCTACAGGAATTACTTCTATTCCTTTGTAAATTTCTCCAACTCCATCTAACATTTCTAATGTTCCTGAAGCTCTTACAGGTTCCCAGTTCTCTTTCATAAATGAAGCTCTATCTTTCATAGTTGGCTTCATTGCCCAATCATATTGAGATTGTTGTACATAATGTTTTGCATTATTGAATACCGGTACTGCCTCGCCATTTTCTATAATAGTTTGACCTCCTTTAGCGTGTGGAAAAACGTGGTCGGCTTGATAATTTGACCAACTTACTCTTGCTTCTTTTTCGGGTTTACCTTCCCGTAGGCACTCCTGACATAATCCTTTACCATCACGATAAATTATGATTCTTTGTAACTCTGAAAAGGCTCTATT
>JAUHXN010000279.1 GCA_030426865.1 bacterium
TCGAGATGATATTTAAGTTCTTCAGAACACAACCCAATACTGTACCTGAGATATCTATTCCGGTAGTGCATTCCGACTCTACAGAGATAGCTGTCTATGAATCGGATATTCCTCGACTAATTTGGTTCGGCCATTCGACATTCCTGCTTCAGGTAGGCGGAAAAAATATACTAATTGACCCGATGTTTGGTGATATTCCGGCTCCTCACCCTTGGCTCGGTAATAGCAGATTTAGCAAATCTTTACCTCTTGAAATAGAGAAATTACCTTTTATCGATTTCGTAATATTATCACACGACCATTATGATCATCTTGATTATGGCTCTATTTCCAAGCTTAAATCTAAAGTAAAGCAATTCTACACTCCTCTTGGCGTTGGCAATCATCTAATAGCTTGGGGAATAGATCAGAGTAAAGTAAAAGAACTCGATTGGTGGGATGAAGTCAAAATTGGTGAGTTTATATTCGCCTGTACTCCTGCTCAGCACTTCTCAGGTAGAGGAATTGGTGACAATGCAGCTACACTATGGGCATCATGGGTGATCAAATCAGAAAATCATTCTATATTTTTTAGTGGGGATTCTGGGTACAGTACTCATTTCAAAGAAATAGGGGAGAAGTACGGACCATTTGACTTTGCTATGATAGAATGTGGGCAATACAATGAGCAATGGAAGCAAATCCACATGATGCCTGAGGAAACAGTACAAGCTGGTATAGACCTCAAAGCAGAGTTAATAATGCCTATACACTGGGCCGCGTTCAAATTAGCATTCCATACCTGGACTGATCCAATAGAACGTGTTACAAAGAAAGCTAAGGAGATGGAGATGCCTATTGCAACTCCGATGATAGGAGAATCTATATTCATCAATAGACTAGATGCATTCCCTCAAAGTCGTTGGTGGTCTAAATAGCCAAAGTTTATATTAAAACTTGTTTATTCTATTACTTTGCTTATATTTAAACGATGAAAACAATTCTGATTTCCATATTATTTTTATTCTCATTTGGCATAGCTGACGCTAGTAATGAGATTCTATATGCCTCGATAGACGAGGGAATAGGAAGTTTCACAGCGGAATACATAGCGACAATAGTCCAAGAAGCTGAGGAAGGCGAATATGAAGCTGTAGTAATAACGCTAAATACACCTGGTGGTTTGCTTGATGCTACAAGGGATATTGTGAGCACATTTCTCGAATCGGAAGTACCTATTGTGGTTTATGTAGCTCCTGGAGGTGCTAGAGCTGGCTCAGCTGGTGTATTTATTACTCTTTCAGCAAATATAGCAGCTATGGCTCCGGGGACTAATATAGGTGCTGCTCACCCCGTAGGTATGGGTGGTGAGTCAGGAGATAGCTCCGATGTTATGACTCAGAAAGTGACAAATGACGCTGCCGCTCTTATACGTTCTATTGCAAAGAAAAGAAAAAAGAATCAAGATTATGCAGAGCTGACGGTTCGTGAGTCGCTCTCTTATTCTGAGACGGAAGCTCTAGATAGCAACCTGATAGACCTAATCGCAAAAAATCGAAATGCATTGCTAAAGGCAATTCATGGTATGCAAGTAGAGACAACTAAAGGGCTAAAAACGTTAAATACGAAAAGTGCTAAAATAGTAGTTCGAGACAAGGATTGGAAAGAGAGCTTACTTAGTTTCATTTCTGACCCTAATATAGCTTATATATTCATTTTACTTACAATGTATGGTATAATGATAGAACTATATAACCCAGGGGCTATATTCCCGGGTGTGATAGGTGTAATGTCTGCTATTTTAGCGGGCTTCTCATTGCAAATGTTACCAGTTAATTATGCTGGACTAGCACTTATGATAGTTGCAATTGTATTGTTTATACTAGAAGTTAAGATTGTATCCTATGGAATGCTTTCTTTAGGAGGTATAGTCTCTTTTCTTCTAGGTTCTATTATGTTAATTGATTCACCAGGTGATTTTATGCAAATTGGAATAGAAATAATTATTGTTGCTACATTAGTAACAGCTGCACTTTTTATTAGTATTATAACTCTTGCAGTAAAATCTCAAAGAAAGAATGTCGCCTCCGGTGTAAATACACTAGTGGGTAAAGAAGCAATCGTATTTACAGCTATTACACCTGAAACTATGGGTAAAGTAAAAGTAACTGGCGAACTTTGGCGAGCAAAATCGAGTAAGTCGTTTCAGAAAAATGATAAGGTAATAGTCAAATCAGTTGATGGTCTTACTTTAGAAGTTGAATAGTATTTTTAAATAATTATATCAGAGGTCATTATGGGTATTCCATTCGTAGTAATTCTAGTTCTTGGAGCTTTTATTTTCTTCTCCATGATCAAAATACTCAATGAGTATGAAAGAGGAGTAATTTTTAGACTTGGTAAACTGCAAGGGGTGAAAGGTCCCGGACTAATCATATTAGTTCCGTTCATTGATAAGATAATGAAAATCAGTTTGCGTACAGTTGTATTAGATGTGGAATCACAAGACATAATCACTCGCGATAATGTATCACTAAAAGTGAACGCAGTACTTTATTTCAAAGTAGTTGCTCCCGATAAAGCAGTTATAGAAGTAGAAAACTACTTATATGCTACAAATCAATTAGCACAAACTACTTTGCGTAGTATAATCGGTCAATCGGAGCTTGACGAAGTTCTGGCCGAAAGAGATAAAATAAACGAAAAGCTACAAACTATAATAGATGAAGAGACTGAAAACTGGGGTATCAAAGTTACTGCAGTAGAAGTAAAACAAGTCGATTTACCGTTAGAAATGCAACGTGCTATGGCGAAACAAGCCGAAGCGGAAAGAGAGAGACGTGCGAAAGTAATCAATGCAGAAGGTGAGTTCCAAGCGGCTCAGAAACTTACTGATGCAGCAAAGCAAATGCAAGATTTCCCAATTTCACTTCAATTACGTTACCTGCAAACTTTAGGTGATATAGCAACTGAGAACAACTCGACAACTATATTCCCAATTCCAATCGATTTATTCAAACCATTCATAGATGGTATGAACAAAACTAATTCGGAAAATGTTAGCAAAGTAGAAGCTCAGATAAAAGACTATGGCGATTCGAAGAGCTAGGCTTTGAAAATGAAATAGTGAAAAATTAAAAAGCTGTTCTTAAAAGGGCAGCTTTTTTTTGACTTGAACTGAATTTAAAGGATTTTGTTGATATGTAGAGACGTATTGCATACGTCTCTGAACCCCTCTAATAATATTGAACACCCCTTCCTGCTTCGCAGTCACTCATGCCTTCAGCTTGAAAAGCCCTCTTTAGCTACGCTTAAAGAGGGGAATTCCCATTGGCGGTAGTCCTCAGCGGCGTTGTAGATGGCGTTAGTGCCGTACGACTTACCGTAGGGGTACATATTGCTTATGTTTTTTATTTCGCTTATCACTGTTCTGAAATTACATTAATTCCATTTGTTTGAATCAATTTTGATATTCTTTCTTTGGTCATATTCTTCTATAAGTTTCATTAATTTATTTCTATTTGAATCAATATATTTATTGTATAATTCTTCATTATAAACTATACCGATATGCTGCTTCAAATATAACAAAGCAACACTTTCATAATCGTAATATGATGGTAAGCTTAGAGATGAATCTAGGCTATCATTCACAATCACTTTCTCTTTTATAATAGAAGAATCAGATATTCTATGTTCTTCTTTAACTTTTATAGTGGTGTCTTCTATTTGATAAATTCTCTTTCTCTTTTTACTTTCATCTGTAGTGCAACTTACCAACAAAATAAAAATGAATATAAATAAATTGATTTTATTCATTTATACCTTTCTCGTTTTCTTTAATTTGTGTTACAATTAACTTGATATATTCACTAGCTTTGTCAGGGTAACTCTCCTTAAAATCTTGCCAAGATTTTGTATCTGTCAATCCATACCAAGACATAGCATT
>JAUHXN010000280.1 GCA_030426865.1 bacterium
TACTGAACCTACTTTTCTAACTTGTCTTTCTTCTATTGGAATTAGTAAATTACTCTGCAAATCGAGAGGCATATCACCAATCTCATCTAGGAATAGTGTACCTCTATGTGCCTTGTGAAATAATCCACGTTTAGTATCAGTAGCACCAGAGAAAGCCCCTTTTATATGTCCAAAAAGTTCACTTTGGAAAAGCTCTTTAGGAATATTCGGTATATCAACTGTAACAATTGAGTTTTTACTTCTTCGAGAAACGGCGTGTATTGCCTTAGCTACTAATTTTTTACCAGTACCAGTTTCACCTGTTACTAATATATTAAGATCAGTACGACCAAATCGGATAACATGGTCACCTAACTCTATCATTTGCTTGCTGTTGCCTATTAGTCCGTGTACTTGTAAGAAATGTAATATTTCTTTTTCTTCACCCTTGGATTCTAATCGGCTAACTGCACTTTCGAGAACATCTTTTATACGTTTTTTGCTTACTATACTTTTTTCGATGAAATTAACTGCACCCAGTTTAGTCGCCTTAACAGCAGTCTCTATAGACCCTTTTCCCGATATCATAACTACCGGAATAGAAGGGTATTTCTTACGTGTATGCTCTAATATATCTAGACCAGTTTTCTTCTCCGAAGGTCCAAACTCTATATCTAGCAATGCTAGCCCAATTTCTCGATTATTATCATTTAGATATTCGATAGCAGAATCAGGATCATTGAACATTACTGTTTCATATCCAAAGCTACTCACAATCTCTGAAATTGTGGAGCAAAAATCTACATTATCATCGGCTATTAATACTTTCATTAAATTTATTCTTCAAATTTGATTGGCGATATAGTATTCAATATACCAAAAACTTCTCGGTATTCCTTACTTCCTATTGCTTTCAGACGATTATTCCAAAATCCATTAAGCTGAAAACCCCTTGCTGGATTAGCATATCTTACAAACCTTACTGTATCAGCAGGTACATTTAACTTCTGTACTTTCAATATAGTATTCAATAATTTATTGCTCATTTCGCAATAAACAGAATCTGTTGTTTTGTACAATGGGACAGTACCAATACTGTCACTAAGATTGTATAATTGATAGACTTGCTTATCAGTGGTTACTGCATAACCAGCTATCATTTTATTATGTTTCATATCATAATCGCCCCAACTAATCAGGACTTCTTTTCGGGATTCAGTTACACAATCGTATTCATTATTAACCGAACCACACCCAAACATTGCTACTAATAATATAATTATAAAACTATTTTTCATTTTTTAATTTTAAGAAATCATTTATTCTTTTGAATGATTCTACTTTTCCAAGTAATTCCATAGTTAGAGTCAAACTTGCTCCTACGGACTTTCCAGTAACCATTAATCTAATAGGGTTCATTACTTTACCAAAGCCAAGCCCTGATGTTTCAACGAAGTTCTTTACTATATCGTGTATTGGCTCATCTTTCCACTCAGTAAGTCCTTCTAATTCGTCTAACAATGGCTTGATTGAGCTATACGTATCATCTTTCCATTGTTTACTCATAAATTTTTCGTCGTACCCCTTTATATCACCAAACATATAGTCACCGAATGACGGAATTTCCTCAACGAAGTCAACTCTTTCTCGCAACAAACTAATTATTGCTTCTACATATTCCTTACTTTTATAATCAATTCCATCAGCTTCTAACTTCGGAATAAGTTTATCGGCTAACTCACTCACTGGCTTAGCTTTCAGGTATTCAGAGTTCATCCATAGTAGCTTACGTCTATCGAATATAGCACCACCTTTGTTGACTTTCTCAATGTTGAAACCAGCTATTAGCTCATCCATTGTATATATCTCACGCTCACCACTCGGATTCCAACCCAGTAGAGCTATAAAATTTGTGAAGGCATCAGCAAAATATCCCTTTTGCTTGAAATCTTCTACTGCTACATCGCCATGTCTCTTGCTTAGCTTTTGTTTATTTTGGTTCAAAAGTAGAGGTAAGTGAGCAAATTTTGGCATTTCCCAACCGAAAGCTTTATATAGCAATATATGCTTTGGAACAGATGGTAACCACTCTTCTCCACGTATAACGTGAGTTATTTCCATTAGGTGATCATCTACTATATTGGCTAAGTGATAAGTAGGGAAACCATCAGACTTTAGTAGTATCTGGTCATCTACATCCTTACCATTAACAGAAACCTTGCCACGGATAAGATCTTCATATTTTATTTCTTCATGCGGTACTTTAAGTCTGATTACATAAGGAGCACCTTCTGCTAATAATTCTTTCGTTTTTTCTTCTCCTAGAGTGTATTGACTTCGCATAGTTGAGCGGTCATATTTAGGAGCTATACCAGCCGCCTTTTGTTTCTCACGCATTGCGTCTAGTTCTTCCGAGGTATCGAATGCATAGTATGCCGAGCCATTATCTATCAATATTTTAGCATGTTCGCTATATAAATCGAATCTCTCCGATTGAATATAAGGACCGTAATCTCCACCTTGTAAAGGTCCTTCATCAAACTCTATACCGCACCACTTTAGTGATTCAATTAGATTAGTTTGCGAATCTTCTACGAATCGAGTTCTATCTGTATCTTCTATTCTGAGTACCATCGTACCGCCTGTACTTTTGGCGAAAAGATAATTGTAAAGTGCTGTTCTTAGACCACCTACGTGTAGGTATCCAGTTGGTGAAGGTGCGAATCTAACTCTAGTTGACATTGGGGATTTCCGTTTTATTTCTATTTACTTTTATTGATAGTATGTATTAACATAACAACAAATATAAGAAATTTAGAAGAAAGATATGATATTAGAAATAATTTCAGTAATCTGTGATGATAAGCTATTCGAGATAGATCTATTATTCTATTTTGTAGTATTCTTAAGTATAAAGTATCTTTTGAATAGATAGTAGTCAGAGTACAAAACAATGGCAAGCGATATTAAATACAGGACTTCCACTACTTTCGTGCCTATAAATGATGACACAAGTACCCCAATTACGAAAAAGGAAGTCGCTGCAATTGAAAGCTTTTTAAAAACTTGTAATTCATCTAAAGTGATTCTAATAGAGCTTTTATTAAACCGGAATATAAACAAATACGAGCCCAAAAGACTAAAGAATATTACAAAAAATGTGTGGCTCATTTCCAACTTTATGTTTATTGATTAAACTAGTCCAATTTAATGATAATAATTTATTCATCCTAACAAATAAAAAAAGGGTTGCTTAAATTAATAAGCAACCCTCTAGTATCTATACTAATGCTGACTTAGTGTGAGCATCCACAAGTATGTGAGTTAGTAGGATTATTGAAAACGAAACCGCTACCATGTGGTCCATCTACATAATCCAAAGTTACACCTTGGATATAGAATAAACTATGGTCATCAGTTACAATGCTCAATTTACCTGCTTCTAACACTACATCATTCGCATTTACTTCTGAGTCAAAACCCAAAGAATAATTCATTCCTGAGCAACCACCGCTGCTTGTACTAATTCTTAATTTAAAATCAGCTGGAATTTCATTTTCTGCTTTGATCTTCTCTATTATTTCTAACGCATTGTTCGAAATGATAAATTCGTCTTGCTCTTCTGTTCCTGTGATCATTGTTGGTACTTTTACAAAGTCAACATTCTCTAGTACTTCAGACATATTATCACCTCCTTAAATTTAATTTATAAATATTTTCTTCTTTAACTTAAGACTAGAATTAGTCTCAAATATTATATTCGCAATAACAAACTTAAAAATTATCGTCGTAATCTACAACAACATTGTTAGTTAATGCGTGAGATGTACAAGTCAAGACAAATCCGTCTTCGATTTCTTCTTCTGAAAGTGCATCGTCTGCTTCCATCTCAACTTTACCACCTTTTAGCTTGGCTCTACAAGTAGAACAAGCACCTATCTGACAAC
>JAUHXN010000281.1 GCA_030426865.1 bacterium
AAGTATTTTATTATATTTGGTTACGTACGAAAATATATAATTTCAATTTAAAAAATATGGCACAAATCAATTAGTAGGGTGATATTATGAAATCAAGAATTATTATAGGGTTTATTTTTACAATATTGATGCTTGGGTCGTCTTCTTGTAGTGATGATAAATCTACATCGCCAACAGATGGCAATATACCTTCATCTAATGAGACACGTTTTGAGGTCGAATGGAACGAAGGCACGACTTACTTCGATGAGACTGAAGTATCTACCCTCTTAGACCACGATGAAGTAAACTCCGTACTAGTATTTTCTGGTACTAGCGATAAGGCAAAGAACCTGAAAGTAGGAGATGTATTGGTCGTTCACGGGCTAGTACTTGCCAAAGCTACTCAAGTAGCTGAAACAGGTAATAATATAACTGTAACATACGTACCCGCAAAGCTAACTGAAGCAATATCGAACGGTGAAATAGAATGGAATGTGACTACCGACTTTACTAAAGCTCAAGAAATTACTCTGATAGTACCTGGCAAAGGTGCCGAGGTACAAGAGGTAAGACCTGATCTGACTGATTTTACATATACTGGTAAATTCGGGGAATATACATATAAAATAGATTTGGGCTTAGGTGCAGATGAAATGGATGTGAAGTTTGATATCAAGAAGAAATTCGGGGAATATACAAGCGCAACTTTTTCTACTGAGGGTAAGGTCAAGAAGATTGCATCTGTAAATTCTATAAAGATTACTGATAGTGAACTGACAAAATTCGATTCTAAGAATGACAATCTGAGAGGCGAGCTAGAAGTCTCGATGGAAGTAAATGCTGAGGCAGGAAGTGATAACATAGGGCTTGAAGTTCCAATCGTACTGATAAAATATCCTTTTTTAGTAGGCCCTATTCCCGTTGTAATTACTATGCAAGTTGACTTTGGTATATTTTATGGAATACCACTTGGTGCAGAAGCTAAATCTAAAGTATCAGCTTCTTTTAGTTTTGATTCTGAAGGTGGCTTTTCTTACAATGGAACTGAAGTGAACTATGATTACACTGCTGGGAATATAAACCTTTCGAAGGAGGAAGGACTTACCGGTGCTCCCTCTCCTGTATATGCTGAATTTGGAGTGAGCTATCCGTATATATCAATGAATATTTTTGGAAATACCGTAGTACCTACATTTAAAACTACATTTTTAATAAGAGGAGATTATTCACCACCTGCATTTGGTGAACCTCCGTGTCACAATGCCTATCTTAAGTTTGCAGGTGTAGCTGGTGTAGATCTCAATTTGTTTAATATTGATTTATATGAGAACGATGTTCAGCTATGGTATAAAGAAAATCATTTTCTGAAAGAGGGTTGCGATTAGATTGAAGGATGAATGAATATACCCTTTCAATATCGACTTATGAAAAAATTACTCAAAATAAGTTCAATATTGTTTCTAAGTTTAGCTTTGTTTTCTTGTGCTAATAAAACGAACTATTCAATTTCAATTGAAAGAGATATGATTGGAATTACTGAAATTAGTTATAGGGACACTATCCTTACTAATGAATATTACGACCCAAGCGAGCTCTACTTAAGAATTATTGAATATGATTATTTAGTAGTTGAAGATAGCGTACATATTTATTTTCAGACACTTGATAGACTAGATTGCTCAAAAGCAAGATATAATTATAATTTCATAAAGTTAAGTGAAGATAAACTACTGTTAGTCCAAAAAGATATATTTAGGAACTCGATTGGTAGTTTTAAAAGGGTTATACATGTAGATGATACTATTGTTAATGTTGCTATAAAAAATGAACACAATGTATTTGCATATTCATCATTTAAAGTCATTCGCCACTAACTTTCAATAGATCAATCCGTAGAAAAAGCAATGAAGCTATTTCTATACATATTGATGACTATGTTGCCACTTAGTTTATACTCTGCTCAACCGGATACTACTACTAAAGCTAGCTTTCATCTGTACTTACATTCTTCAATTGGTTCTTACTCCTTACCTACTTATGATGATTGGCTCAATGATAGAAGGTCTGTATCTAATACTAAATATGGGGTTATGGGTGAGATAGTTATTAATGACAGTTATACTTTCTCCGTTGGATATATTCGATTGAACGCTAATAATGATTTGAATTTTAATAATACTAGCTTCGCTATTATACCAGTTCTATTTGGGGTTACAGATTCGGTCGGTGGGTTGAGAATGGATATGTACTCTGGCTTCAAGATATACAAATCTACTTCGCAGAATAATCCTAATGGTCATGGCGACTTTGCACTGACTACGCTGATGTTCGCCACGGATGTACCTTGGACTTCTGGTTTGTTCAGATTCGGAATAGGAGTTGACTTCAGCATAGACGGAATAGGTTTAGATGATTATGGCGATCTTATGTACCAAGCAGGCGATTTCACCAACATTGAAGCCAGTCTATCTATTGATATTTTTCCTTTTATAAAATCACTAACTAGAAGAAAGTAATATTACATCAAAAATCCATTCTCTGCTTCAGTCGGTTTAGGTATATCAGTATCATTTATCATTTCTCGCATATCTATCTCTATACCCCTTGCTATAGAGGTAATAGGTACATCATTGTAAGTTCCCTCGAATGGGTTTTCAGAGTAATCGCCTATTTTTTCCATCAAGAAAAATATCCAGATAATTAGTGCAGACATTATTGGCGAGAGCCAAAACACCCAACCCAAAGTATAGTTAAATATATCGACTAAACCTAGCGGTACTAAGGCACAGAAGACAAATGTCAACCACAATGCTGTAGATGCATATTGCCTTGGGAAAGGGAAATTTTTTATTCTTTCTGCCTTGCCTTGCTCTTCATAAAAGTTTGTTATTAAGTTCTGAAGCTCCATGTGGCGGAAATCTTCAAAAGAATTATTATCACGCAATTCTTGAAATCTAACAGATTGTGTTTTTAGGATTTGAGTGGCTATATTCGATTTGCCATCTAATTCATTGATTTCAGATTTACTGATGTATTTCGACAATTCGGAGTTGAGGCTTTTCGTATAATCTTCACAAACATTTTCAGAATATCTATCTTGGATTCTCTCTTCTTTGTGTTCCCAAGTACGACTCAAACGAAGTTGATATCTGAGGGCAGTCATCCATGCAATATGTCTATAAACTAATTCCTTTTTGATTAGATCGCTATTGTCTCCTTGTACGAATGAGCAAATCTGAGCACCTAAAGAACGGCTATAATTGACTATACCACCCCATATTTTCCGCGCTTCCCAAGTCCTATCATAAGAGCTATTGTTCTTGAAACCGAGATAGAAGGCAACGGCAATACCTATTACGCCTATGGGTTGCCACGGTAGCCCCATACCAATTTCGAAAGTATAGAAAATAATAGATATTAGGAGCGAATAGAAAAATCCGTAAATCATCGGCTTTTTAGACCAACTTAGGGTCATCCAGAAACCATAATTCTTGTTTATATACATTTTAAGTAACCTATGTTTATACAATTATAAGTTACTAAAAAAAGTTCAATTATTACTCTTCGTTCGCAGCTGCTTGATTAATATTGAACAGAAAAGTTTTCGCAATCATCTTAGCTCTAGTAACAGCCTCATCGGCTCTCGGCCCTTCGAACAAATCATCAACTGTACTCGAAAATAAGCGTAGCCATTCTGCAAACTGTATATCACTCATCTGAGTTTTTCTGCTTAGCATAATGTGCTTATACATAGGGTTCCCACGAAACTCATTTTCTCCAAATAGCACTCCTCCCCAGAACTTATACATGTGTGGGAGATGAGTTTCCCAATTAACTTCAGCTATATCTTCGAATATGAACCCGAGTATTGGGTTTGCCTGTACTTTTCCGTAGAAAGTATCAACCATTAGTTTTATATCATCT
>JAUHXN010000015.1 GCA_030426865.1 bacterium
TCATGCAATGGAGATTTAATCGAAAATATTGAAAGTAAGAGTTCTGTACTAAGAGTTGCTTGTAATGGGATACCTGTGTCAATAGTCATTTTAACATTTTGTGATCTGGGGAAAACAAGCAATGCTCCAATATGTTTATCTGACATCTCTGAAACTGCATCAAAAACTATATCAAAAGATTCTGATACTTTTGTTTTCATGAAAAACATAAAAAATGGCGTCCTAGTAAGGAGTAAAAGCATTTTTCTCAACTCAGGTTGGAAAAGTATAATAAATGCTAGTATCCAAATATCTTGAATAGTTTCAAGAATCCAATTGATAGAAGATAGGTTTACAGCTTCAGTTATAAACTGTAACCCTATTAGAATAACTAATCCAAATAGAATTTGAACAGCTATTGTATCGCGCATAGCTTTATAAACCCAATAGAAGATTACTGCAACTAGGGCAATATCTGCTAGGTCTATTAATGTAACACTTAAAAATCCTATTCTAAAAAGTTCCATAGATAAAACAAATATAAAGAATAGTGTTCAATTTCTTTTATCTTGTGTACAAAAGTGATGTATTTTTTTATAATAAAATTAGAATTATCATAAATTGTTCGAATATCAATTAACAGATTACCTCCTTTTATTTCTATTCGGAAACTTCGCAGGCTTTATAAATGTCGTAGCTGGTGGAGGTTCTACATTAACTCTTCCTTTTCTTATTCTAATGGGTATGGATGCTTCTGTAGCAAATGGAACTAATAGGATAGGAATACTTACCCAAACTATGGCAGCAAGTTTGTCATTTAGAAGATCTAAATTTAAAGATACTAATCTAAGTTTCAAATTAGCTATGTTAACAGTACCAGGTGCTATACTAGGTGCTATTTACTCTACACGTATTGAAGAAAATACATTTCAATATATCGTGGTAGGTGTAATGGCTTTCGTTGCAATAAGTTTATTTATTCCAAAATCTAAGAAAAAAGAGTATGTAGATACTATAAAGAAACTACCAATATTAGCATATCCTCTTATGTTATTACTTGGTTTTTATGCAGGGTTTATTCAAGTAGGTATTGGTTTCTTAATAATGGCCATTTTAGGTTCAGTACTTAAACTCAATATCAAGAGAGTAAATATGCATAAGGTTTTTATAGTATTCGTAAATACAATTCCAACTTTAATTATATT
The DNA here is from genome assembly GCA_030426865.1 of bacterium. Lineage (GTDB taxonomy): Bacteria > Bacteroidota > Ignavibacteria > Kapaibacteriales > UBA2268 > PGYR01. The sequence goes on from JAUHXN010000015.1 coordinate 1,185, forward strand.
CATAGTGACTGATAATATAGATTGGGGAACTGGTATCGTCTTATCAATAGGTGCAAGTCTTGGTGCTTGGTGGTCTGCAAAATTATCTTTGAAAATGAATGAAAATTTCATTAGATTGATGCTTTTTATTGCAATTGCGGCTATGGCCATTAAATTATTGAATAAGATTGGAATATTCTGAAAGTAATTAGACTGAATTAGATATTGTGATAGAAAATGAATGAATTAAAGATACGACATGTTCTTATCAATAAACGATTGATAAGACTCGAATTATTAATGCCAAGATAGAATAATGGTTAGGAGAAGAAATAATTGAATAAATTTAGTAACAATTGCTCGTTTAAAGCATTATTACATATATGAAGCTAACAATTTTATATATATTATTTATCTTTTATTGTGTAAACCTTACGGCTACAGATGTTCGAATGGTTAATTCAACTATTTCAGAGTATCCAGAAAGAAACACTGAAATCTATTTCTTGAGTGATGAGAAAAAACCAATACTTAATTTAGATAAATCATTACTGGAGTATAAAGTAAATGGTATTGAAGTAAATGATTACAATCTTATTTCTCCTAATGAAATAACATTTAATCCCATTTCAATTGTTATTAGTATAGATAACTCGCTTCAAAATGAACAAAATAATGAATTTCTAAAAAGAACTCTTAAGAGATTCACTAAAGATATATTAAATAACGATGTAGAGATTGCGCTTCAATCTTATAATTCTTCTTCATTTTTACTTCAAGACTTTACTCAAGACTTTTCTAAACTAGAGAGGGCTTTGAACAATTTATCTTTTCGATCAATAAGTAATTACAATACAGGGTTCCTTAATAAGACTACAGGTAGTTTAGAAATTGCTAATAGGGCTAATCGTAAGTCTCTTATTTTAAATATTACAAGTGGAAATTCTATAGGAGATAGCAATAGTATCATTAGCAAAGCAAATGATTACGAAATAGCAATTTATAACTTTGTTTTTGGTTCGAATATTTCTAAAAATCTTAAAAGTGTTTCAGATAAGACTAATGGTAAATATTATTCTGTTGCTGACGAAGAAATGTTTTATTCTCACCTATTAAACTCTATTTTGAAAGAAGCAGGGACAATACCTTATAGATTGATTTATAATTATCCGGACTGTGATACGATTAATAAACTAGATTTGAAATATAATGTACTAATTAATGATACTTATAATGCTCTTTATAGAGCAGACAAATTCCCTTTCATAGAGGTTTTTCCAAATCCAATTGACTATGGAGTTGTTGAATCTGGAAAAGACTCTACTATATTTTTAACAGTAAGAGCAAGGAATTCGAATGTATTGTTACAAGATATAGTTTATGACGATAATCAATATGAAATATCACCTGATAATTTCAAAAACAGAATACTTCAGAATAATTCTCCCAATATATTTTCTATTAAATTAAAATCTAGTTCAACTGATTACAATTACTCTAAAATTGAACTTATATCAGATGCATGCCAATCTACATTTGTAGATATATTTAATGGGAAAAAAGAAGGTGATAGCCAAGAAACTGAATTGAAAGTAATTTCACCCAATGGAGGTGAGACATATTTTTCAGGTCAGTACGTAAATATAGAATGGGATGGTGTCCTTGAATCTCAACAAGTACTTTTAGAATTCAGTTCGGATAATGGTTCGAAGTGGGAATTAATAACTGAAGATGGAAAAAATAAATCTTATAATTGGTTGGTACCTGATATAAATTCAAAAGAGATGTTACTTAGAGTTGATATTCCAAGTGGAAGTGTGCAGTTTGATAAGGTCAAATATGTTTCAGACTTAGATAGAAATAAAAAAATAAAAAAAGCAGTACTTTCTTATGACAATAGATATGCTGCTGTTTCATTTTTAGATGGGAGTATTTTCACATGGGATTTAGAAGATAATAAATTAGAGACTCAATTAAGAGATAAGAACCAAGGAATAATAACTTCAGATATCGAATTCGGAGTTAATACATCACTAATTGCGGCGGCCTTTGGTAAAAATGATGAGTATAGTATTGTAGTATGGGATGCTGATGACCCATCTAATACAAGTTCAAGATCTTTTAATAGTAGTGTTAATGATATAGAGTGGTCATCTGATGGGACTACTCTTTTTATTGGTTTAGACAATGGTAATTTGGAAAGGTGGAATTTGGCAGGTAATAATCTTGATGTGCTAACGAATTTATCTAATTCGATTAACTCCATTTCAATTAACAATGATAATGATGTAATTAGCATTTCGACATCAAATTTGCTCTATTTAACAGATTTCGTAGGTAATAGACTAGATTCTATTTCTATAAATGGAATATTTGATTTAAAATGGAACAATAATGGTTCTAGACTATTTGTAGTATATGACTTCAAGGACTTAAGATTTTTTTCATTAACTGGTCAAAATGGTAGTTATAAACTAAATCAAGACCAAAGAATAGTTAGAAGTCAATCTACAAATCTTACCGCTGCAAATTGGACTTCGAATAACACAGTATTGATACAGTCCGAAAATAGCGAATTATTAGAACACTGGAATATAAATAATACTAAGATTAAAGACATAGATATTCATAAAAAGGAAATTAATACTTCATATACGAATGGAAAACTTGTAATATCTTCTATTGATACAAATACTGCATTAGTTTGGAATATTGATGATTTTCCGTTTAGTTACAGAACTTTAGATTCTGACATCTCAGATAGTAATTGGTCAATTCAAGATAAAATAATTGAAATTAATGATATAGATTTAGGTGATTTATGTATTAATGAAAGTTATTATTTCGAATTCGAAAATAACCTTATAAATAAAAACGCTCCTACAGTTACAATAGATTCTATCTTATCTGTTACAAATGAAATTGAAATATTGAATCAATTACCAATAGATATAGAAATAAACGAATCATTAGAATTAGAGTTTAACTTCTCCCCCATTAATTCAGGAATTTTTCAAGAAGAAATAATCATCTATTATGGTAATAGAGTTGATACTGTTGAAGTTCGATGTAATATTATTAATTCAGAAATTTCAATAATTGATGATAATTTTGAGTTTGTAAATACTTTAGTTAATTCGAATAAATCAGTTAAGAAAGATATACTAATCAATAACACGAATAGTACATTAGTTTTTGATGATGTTGAGTTTATTATTGGTGAAGATGAATTTTCAATTATTGAAAGTAATCTAGATGGAATATCGATAGGAGAAAAACTTTACTTAGATATTAGTTTTCAACCAAAAGAATCTGGTTATTATAGTGGTTTGATAAAGTTAAGTTCTAAAGAATTATGTTCATCTATATTTATAGAATTGAATGGTAATGCCGTTAATTCGAATATTCAATTTGTTGAAAGTGTCGATTTCGGAACATTAGATTGTAAAGATGAAATTGATACAACTATATATATTTATAACTTTAGTCAAGATGCTATTGAGCTAAAAAGAATGAATATAATAAATGGAAACAGCTTTCAAGTAGATGCAGATTTACCTAAACCTATTCCTTCTGGTGATTCTTTAAAAGTTGATATTAGATTTATAAATAATGGTGTAGGTTCTTTCAATTCAACAGTTGAATTTACAACTAATCTATCAGGTAGTGATAGTATAATAAGCTTCGATGTAACAGGTTTGAGAGACACTATAAATCTTAATATTATATCTGAAAAATTAGATTTTGGTACTGTAGAAACTAATCAAACAAGTTCTAAAACTATAAATATAGTAAATAATTCATTAATTGATTTTACATTCGATTTTCCGTTAGAAATTGAAAAGTTCAAGTTATTAACTGCCATTCCTCAAACTATTGGCTTAGGTGACACAAGTAAAGTTACCTTCCAGTTCATTGGTAATGATAGAGATACGACTATAGACTTTGATTTTTTTATTGGAGAAGGTTGCGATTCATTTTTTACTTTACCATTATCAGTGATAGTTTCTGATGGTATTCCTATTATTGGTTTCAATAATTTAAAAGATCTTGGTACTATTAATTGTTCGAATGAATTACTTTTCAGTATAACATTACACAATGTTGGTTCGAATAATTTGATAATTGATAGTCTTTATTTCGAAGGTATAAACAGTGCTGATTTTGAATTAAAAGAACCTAAAGAGATCTACAATATATTACCTAACGATAGTGCGATTATAGAACTTATTTATACTCCTAATAATCTTGGGAATATCAGTTCTGATTTAGTTATTAGGTCAAATGCAAGTAATAGTATTTCTAATCTAAACACTATAAGAATAAATGCATTCCAAAATAAAACTCTATTGCAACTATCGGAAGAAAACATACTTTTTGATGGATTAAGAAGTAATAGAAGATATTCCAAAGAAGTAACTGTTAAAAACATAGGTAATACTACTGTTGATATAGATTCATTGAGTCATACCTTTTTTGAAGTTGACTCTATTAGTCCTAAGATAATTGCACCGAATGAATCTGCAATTGTTTATATGAGCTTCCTAGGTGGTGATATTAACACTACTTATAATGGCACTATAATACTTATTGATGATTGCGAGAATCAATACAATATAAATCTAACGGCAGATGTAGGTGGAAGTGATTATATTACAATCCGACCAGAATCCATAAAAGCAAAAACAGGCTCTAATGTAGATTTGAAAATTTCATTCGTAAATACATCTGGTATAGATATACCTCTAAACGATACTATTAGTACTAAATTAATTCTAAATGCAAGTATAATTGCACCTGTTGATGAAAAGTATTACGGTACAATAGTTAATAATGAAAGGGTAATAGATTTAAAAATCCCACTAAACGAACAATCTACTATTTATTCGATTCCAATGGTAGTAACTCTTGGGGATACTTCATATTCAGAAATTAGACTAGAAGAGTCATCTCATTTGGAAAACGGTTTTTATATTGAAGATATTGAGAAAGGAAGTATAACTGTTACAAATATAGATACAATTCCAACTGATAGATACATACAAGATAATGGCCGTGCATATATGTCTGAGACTATACCTAGCCCTATTCAAGGCTTTGGGAAGATTGAGTATAGAGTAATAGAATCAACAAATGTAAGTATTTCTATATTTGATATTCTAGGGAATAGAATAGAAGTAATAATAGATGAATATCACCTGCCTGGTGAATACACTGTCGAAATAAATCCACAAAATCTATCTGCTGGTAATTATTTATATAAGTTAGAGACTCCTTCAATGGAAATAATAAAGAAAATGACAATCATTCGATAAATTAACAAACAATAGAGGTAATATAAATGAAGTTAATTTCTTCAATAATATTCGTTTTTTTGCTATTTTTAATAGCATGTACAGATTCTAAAGAAATAGAATCTGAAGCCAATAAGCAATTACAAGACTCGGTTCAGAGTTATCTAGATGACTATAACAACAAATATAAAGACTTATATTACACTGCTGCCGAAGCAGAATGGGTGCTAAATACTCACATAGTTAAAGGGGACACACAAGCAGAAGAAAATGTAAAAGTTGCATCAAAAGCAATTGCAGACTTCACTGGTAGCGAAGAGAATATCAAAACTGCAGATGGTTTCTTAGAAGTAAAAGATAAATTAACTCCTTTACAAGTAAAGCAACTAAATGCAATAAAATATGCTGCAGCTGGTAATCCTTCTACTTTAGGGGCACTAATAGATGAAAAAATAGCAGCCGAAGCTAGTCAAACTACGAAACTATACGGTTATGAATACAAGCTAAACGGTAAAAAAGTAACTACAAATGAAATAGACAAGATTCTTTCAAGTAATGCTAAACCAGCACAAAAGATAGCTGCATGGAATGCAAGTAAAGAGATTGGTAAAACTTTGAAAACTGGAATTGATACTCTTAGAAATTTGAGGAACAAGTCGGTAATGCCTCTTGGATATGATAATTATATAGACTATCAAATCTCTGATTACGGAATGGAAGTAGAAGAAATGAGAGATTTATTACATAAAGTGATAAATGACATTTGGCCTTTATACAGAGAGTTACATACTTGGACAAGACATGAGCTAGCTAATCGATACGGTGAAGAAGTACCTGAATATTTACCTGCTCATTGGTTACCTAACAGATGGGGACAAGAATGGAATTCTATAGTAGAAGTTGAAGGATTCGACTTAGACGGAATATTATCTCAGAAATCGCCAGAGTGGATTGTGAAAACAGGTGAAGAGTTTTATATGTCTATGGGTCTTCCTCCATTACCACAATCATTCTATGAAAAATCAAGTTTATACCCTTTACCTGCTGATGCTGGTTATATGAAAAACAATCATGCTTCTGCGTGGCACATGAATTTAGATGATGATGTTCGTTCATTAATGAGTGTCGAAGCAGATACAAAATGGTGGGGTACTACATTACATGAGCTAGGACACATCTATTATTATATGTTATACTCTAACCCAGATGTTCCATACATTTTACGTGGTGGTGCAAATAGAGCATTCCATGAAGGAGTTGGTTCTATGCTTGGATTAGCAGCTATGCAAAAGCCATTTTTACAAGAAAGAGGGCTCTTATCGAAAGATGTAGAGTTAGATGAAATAAAGATTTTATTAAAAGAAGCATTAGAACAGGTTGTTCTTATCCCATGGGGTGCTGGAGTTATGACTGAATTCGAATATTCACTTTATGCAAAGAATCTTCCTATAGATCAGTTCAATAGTAAGTGGTGGGAAATAAAGAAAAAGTACCAAGGTATTGTACCTCCAAAAGAAAGAGGTGAAGAGTATTGTGATCCATGTACAAAGACTCATATTAACAATGACCCAGCGCAATACTATGACTATGCTTTATCAATTGTAACATTGTTCCAATTACACGATCATATTGCTAAAAAGATATTAAAACAAGACCCTCATAACACTAACTATTGGGGAAGTAAAGAAACAGGAGATTTCCTTTCTAAAATACTAACCCCTGGTGCTACAGTAGATTGGAGAGAGTTAATGAAAGATGAATTAGGTGAAGAAATAAGTGCTAAAGCTATGTTGGAGTATTTTGACCCACTATACACTTGGTTAAAAGAACAAAACAAAGGTAGAACTCATACTTTACCAGAAAGAGTTTCTAAATAATTCAATATAAGAACTAGTTTTTACCTAATAAGGGTTACTTTCTAAAGTAACCCTTTTTTATTTATTCAGCTCAATTATACTTTTTACTTTACATTGGAAATTAAAAATATTAACTTTGTATCTATTCAAAAAACTAAATAAGTATAAAATAAGATGATTACGGTTAATAATATAACTTTAGCTTTTGGTAAAAAGCCATTATTCAAAGACGTAAGTCTAAAATTTACACCTGGGAATTGTTATGGTATAATCGGTGCCAACGGTGCTGGTAAATCTACATTTCTTAAAATTCTAGCTGGTGATATTGAACCTCAAAAAGGCGATGTTCAGATAGGCTCTAAAATGAGAATGGCGGTATTACAACAAGACCAATTCAAATTTGACAATGAGAAAGTAGTTGACACAGTAATTATGGGTCATACTGAACTTTATAATTTGATGAAATTAAGAGATGAACTATATTCTAAAACTGAGTTTACTGAAGAAGAAGGGATGAAAATGGGTGAAGTCGAAGCTGACTTTGCTGAAATGAATGGATATGAAGCTGAGGCTGAAGCAGGAATGCTACTCTCTGGTCTTGGTGTAGCCGAAGACTTGCATGATTCTCTAATGAAAGATTTGGAAGCGGGAGACAAAATTAAAGTCTTATTAGCACAGGCGCTATTTGGGAATCCTGATATCCTATTACTAGATGAGCCTACAAACAACTTGGATATTAATTCAAAGAACTGGTTAGAAGAGTTCTTAATTAATTTCAACAACACAGTATTAGTTGTTTCTCACGATAGACACTTTTTAAATACTGTTTGTACTCATATAACTGATATTGATTTTGGACAAATAAATATGTTTGCGGGTAACTACGAATTTTGGTTAAGAGCTTCACAATTATCTTTAAAGCAAACGAAAGACTCAAACAAGAAAGCTGAAGACAAGATTAAAGAGTTAAAAGACTTCATTAGCCGATTTAGTGCAAATGCTTCGAAAGCTAAACAAGCTACAGCTCGTAAGAAGATGATAGACAAGTTAACTGTTGAAAACATACCACATACTTCAAGAAGATTCCCATATATTGAATTCAAGCCCGATAGAGAAGTTGGTAATATAGTATTGAATATCGAGAACCTATCTAAAACAATTGATGGCGAAGTAATATTCAAAGACTTTAACTTACAAGTTAACCCTAAAGACAAAATTGCCTTTGTTGGTAAAAATGATGTTGCAAAAACTGTATTTTTCGATATTATTATGGGTGAATTGGAACCTGATACTGGTACTATCGAATGGGGACAAACGATAAAATCAAGTTATTTTCCTAAAGAAAATTCTGAGTTTTTTAATTCTTATTTACCAATAACTGATTGGTTAAGACAATACTCTAATGAAAGTGATGAAACTTATATAAGAGGATTTTTAGGTAGAATGTTATTTTCAGGAGAAGATGCTTTGAAACCAGTTAATGTACTTTCTGGAGGAGAAAAAGTTAGATGTATGTTATCTAAAATGATGATGGAAGGCGCCAATGTATTGGTAGCAGATGAACCTACTAACCACTTAGATTTGGAATCAATATCTGCTCTGAATGATGGACTAGTGAAATACGACCAAGTATTATTATTTTCTTCTCATGATCATCAACTTATGGAATCTACTGCAAATCGAATTATTGAAATTGGCCCTTATGGTTTCATTGATAAGATGACTACTTATGATGAATATGTTAAAGACGCTGATATAAAAGAAAGAAGAAAAGAGATTTACTCGGCACCTGTTGAAGAATAATTAACAACATAAGTTATAATAATTATAAGGTTTAATAAAATTTTCATATTTTGTTAAACCTTTTTTTATTTCATGTGTTATTATTATATATTACCTAAAACAAAATAGGATTAATTATGGAAAATACTATACTAGATTTTACCTCAAATAATAATATTTTACCCGAAGGAACAATACCAAAGCGTTCTAATGGTGTACTAATCGAAGCTGGATTAGAAAAGTACACTGGAAAATGGGATAAAGGTACTGCTGCGCATTTACTTAAAAGAGCAACATTCGGTCCCAAAATAGATGATATTATTGAATTCACCGAGATGTCTTTAGAAAGTGCCGTAGATAACATTCTAACTTTTGATGAACCATTAGAACTTCCATTGAACTACAATGATGGTAACGATCCTTATGCTAAAATAGGAGATACTTGGGTAGGCCTACCTTCTGGACCAAATACTTTCAACCCTCGTATAAATAGTTTTGCAGCCAGATGGTTCGGTAATATCGTGGGAGCTGGAAATAATGTTGGAGAAAAAATGACATTATTTTGGCACAATCATTTTGTGACTCAGATGTTAACTGTAAGAGACGAGAATTATACTTTCGATTATTATAAAACTCTAAGAGAAAACGCATTAGGAAATTTTCAAACATTAACAGAAAAAATGACTACTAATGCAGCAATGCTACGATATTTGAATGGAAATGAAAATGTCGTTGGCCGACCTAATGAAAATTTCGCTAGAGAACTAATGGAGTTATTTACTGTAGGGAAAGGTCCATTAATTGGTCCAGGTAATTATACAAATTATACTGAGGATGATGTTCTAGCTGCTGCGAAAGTCTTAACGGGTTGGAGAGCACTAAGGGATACTACAGAATCTAAATATTATAGTCAACTCCATGATAAGACTAATAAAATATTCTCTTCTGCATTTGGTAATAGAGTTATTTCTAATAAAGAGGATGAGGAATACAAAGAACTGATATCAATGATATTAGATCAGGAAGAGACTGCATTATTTATTTGTAGAAAAATATATAGATGGTTTGTTTATTATGAAATTGATGAGCAAACTGAGAATAATGTGATCAAGCCAATGGCTGATATATTTAGACAAAATAATTATGAAGTTAAACCTGTATTAAAAGCTTTGTTTAGTTCAGCACATTTTTATGATAATTGGAATATAGGTTGTGTAATAAAAAGCCCATTAGACTTCGTAGCATCAATTTATCGAAATTTAGAGATGAAATTCCCGCGTGATTATGTAGGTCAGTATTCTGCATGGCTCTCATTAGGATTCCAATATGTTGCAATTCAAGAAATGATACTTGGTGAACCACCTAGTGTATCAGGGTGGCCAGCTATGTACCTAGCCCCTGGATACCATAGATTTTGGGTTACTAGTGTTTCTGCACCTTATAGAGCTGTTCTGGCTGATTATGTTGCAGGAGTACCAGTTATAGAAGGAAGAGGATTCTCGATTAGTTTTGATGCATTTGAACTAGCTAAGAAAACATCTAATCCAGTTGATGCTCCTACTCTTATCAAAGATTTAGCTGAATTTCTATTACCAGTTAAATTAACTGATAATCAATTGGAATACTTAAGATTAAATCTAATTCCAGAAGGATATGAAGATTATCATTGGGCAGCCGTTTGGTCTGCTTACGAACTAGATCCAGACAACGAAGAAAACACGAATATAGTAAATACTCTATTAAGAACATTTATTAGAGCTTGTTTGAACATTGCAGAATATCACTTAGTATAAGGAGACTAAAAAATGAAAAGAAGAGATTTTATTCGCACTACTGGTCTTACTTCTGCTGTTATGCTGGGCGGTATGCAGTTAGCAAAAGGAGCACCAATATTTAATCAATTTGCAGAAATAGCAAAAGCAGAAGATAGAAAACTAATATTAATTTTTTTAAATGGTGGTAATGATGGCTTAAATACTGTTATCCCACTTGACCAGTATGGTAACTTATTCAAAGCTAGAGAGAATGTAATAGTTCCTGAAAATTTAGCCCTTAAGCTACGTGATGATGTTGGTTTAAATCCTGCTCTTTCTGGAATGAAAGAATTGTATGACGAAGGTAAACTTCATGTGTTACAGTCCGTTGGTTACCCACAACCTAATTTTTCTCATTTTAGAAGTACTGATATTTGGACATCTGCATCGGATTCTAATAAAGTAGTTACATCTGGATGGCTTGGTAGAGAGTTATACACCAAACACCCAACTTATCCTACTAATTATCCGAATTCAGAGAATTTAGATCCATTGTCAATAACTTATGGCCCTTATGTCTCCCCTACTTGTCAAGGCCCAACTTTAGGTATGGGTATGGCAATTACACCGAACAATCAAGGTGAAATTGATATATATAATATTAATTCAGGTGGTATTGATACAGCTCCGAATTCTCCAGCTGGTAATGAAATAGAATATATTAGACAGATTATTAACCAAACTCAGCTTTATGGAGATACTTTAGAAAGTACTTTTGAAAAGGGAAATAATCTATTGTCATCCAAATGGGATAGTGCAGGTAATAATAACAGATTGATAGGTCAACTACAAGTTACAGCAAAGCTGATTGCTGGTGGTAGTAAAACAAGAATATTTGTACATAGTTTGGGAGGATTTGACACTCATGCGAATCAAGTACAACTAGAAGGTGATGTAGAAGGTAGCCACTATGAATTATTGAAAATGGTTTCTGAATCTGTATCTGCATTCCAAGATGAAATGAAGTTACAAAATATGGAAGACAATGTTGTTGGTATGACTTTCTCTGAATTTGGTAGAAGAATATTATCAAACGCTAGTAATGGTACAGACCATGGATCAGCAGCACCTCTTTTCGTATTTGGGTCTAAAGTAATCCCTGGTATTCAAGGTGATAATCCGATTATACCTTCAACCGTGACAGTTCAAGATAATTTGCCTATGCAATTCGATTTTAGATCAATCTATTATTCACTTTTAAAAGATTGGTTTGAAGTTGAAGACAAAGACCTAAATAATATCATGTTAGGTGAACATCAACATTTGAATATAATTCAGAAGAGTCAGTCAAGTGTAGATAACAACTATACTCCTGATGATTTCGATGTATTCCCTAACCCGATGAATGGAAAAGGCAATCTTAAATTCAAAGCAGAGGCTGGTATGACTTTTATATCTATTTATAATAATAGAGGTCAAGAAGTTAAAAAAGTATTCGAAGGACAGACACTAAACTCTACTAAAGAACTAGTCATTGAGACTAATGGACTTAATAGTGGTAGTTATCACATTAGAGTTCAGACTGGAAATAAACAAATTGTAAGGCCAATACAAATAGTGAAATAAAAAAAATCCCGCTCAAAAGGCGGGATTTTTTATTTTTATTCTATCTAACTTTATCATATGATTAGATAGTAAACATAGCAGAAGCACCAATAACTAATTGATCAAAAGAGCTTAATACATACTTAATTTCTGGCATAAGCATAAATCCACCTAAATCAAGTTTAGCACCAGCACCAATATTCAAACCGATTTCTGATGTTGATACAGAGCTACTTGTTCCTAATAAAGAAGCAAATGGAATTTCTACTGACTGAGTCGCATAATTTAAACCACCTAATAGGTAAAAATTTGTACCTTTATTTTGAGTTAAAGCATAATGAACATTTGCATTAAGTTCCCAAAAAGTTGTAAACTCATCAGTCAAGTAATACTTGAAATCTGGAGCTATATCAACTGGTGCATCTATGTCTATTACTGCACCTGCTTGAATAGCTAGTTCTTTAATTTCAGTACCATAACCCAATCCACCACCAATCATAGTCGATGATTTCGCAATTCCACTGCTAAATGAAAGTAATACTAATGCAGCGAAAAGAATAAAAAACTTCTTCATAAACCAAAACTCCTTATATTTGAAAAATTTTATTTATACAATATAAGCAGTTTGATTGACATATTGAAAAAATTGTGGATAATTATAATACTATTTAGTATTAATTCTTGTAGCTACCAACAACAGAGTAGTATCGAAACTATTGAAAATTCTGATGATTACGTAAAAGATAGTTTAATGATAGATTCAAGTGAAAATATTAAAGAAAAGATTGATTTTTCTATTGTTCACCTGAACAAAATAATAACAAGGAATGAAAATATAATTAAAGATTGGGAATTAAATCTGATAATAGCTGATTCAACTGACAGTATTTCAATACAGGATGATATTATCCAACTGAAAAAAAGAGTAATAATCCAAAAAGAAAGGTTGAGAAGATTAAAAAGTAAAGACGACTAGAGTTCTAAAGCTAAGCTAAATCTATGCAAACCAATCGAAGCACCATATTCAGCATAGCCATAATCAAAATTAACATCTTCAAATTTTATTCCTAATCCTCCACTCAATCCAGATAAACCTTTATTATCATCAGATGATGCAAAATTTCTAATTTGATTATCGTAACCTGCTCTCAAGTTAATTACTTTACTAAGGTAAAGTTCTCCTCCGATTGCAAAATTTTTAAATCTATCAAAAAATCCATCTACCTCATCTGCTAAGTGATGAAATGATAAATTAATAAGCAAAGGTAACCCTTTTAACCTATGATTGATACCTAATCTAGCATCAGCAGGAAGAGTTGCAGCTTGACCATTTAAAGAACTCATTTCAGTTCCCAAATGTAGTAATGAAAATCCAATATTGGTTCTATCATTTACTCGATAGAACATACCAGCATCAACAGCAAAAGCAGAAGAGCTTTGAGTTTCTAATGTTAGATATAAAAACTTACCAGTTACGCCGTAATACCAGTTTGAGTCTAGCTCATTGGAATATGTAACACCAAATGATAAATCTGAACCAGAGAATCCATTACCATATAACTTACCTTCATCATCAATATAATCGAATGCCCCGTAGCTATTAAAATTAATTTGTGCAGCTAAAGAAGCACCATCTAGGTCAAATTGATTAATTTTATAAACTACATTACCCGAATTTATATCTAGTACATGCTTGGAGAAAGTAGTAGAAAGTGTTTTATCATCAGCGGATTGCAAAAGAGCTGGATTAAAGAATATGAGAGAAGCATCTTCTTCTATAGAAACAACAGCATTACCCAATGCTGCAGCTCTAGCAGTCGAATTGAATCTAATAAAATTGTAAGGGGTATCGTCTGCAAACATATTAGTAACAGATAAAATCAGTAATGCTAATACAGTCTTTTTCATTTATTATTTGCCTTTTTTCTTCAGTAATAAAGTAAAGATTTTTATAGTTAACCTAAGTGTTTTCGTAATAGTTCTAAATACATTTTTGGAGGTCTTACTGGCTTCATTGTCTCAGCATTCGCAAATACGTGATTTGTATAACCTTCTGCAATTAATACATTATTGCAACTAATAGTATATATAAACTGAATTTTTGCCGATAAAGTTTCATCTAATCGTGCTTTTATATCTAATACATCATCATAGAATGCTGGCTTTATATACTTAACGTAAGCATCTATCACTGGTAATATTAATCCATTTTCTTCAACTTGGGTATAAGCTAAACCCAAATGACGCATCAACTCATTTCTCCCTATCTCGAAATAGGACAAGTAATTACCATTATATACCACACCCATTTTATCGGTATCAGCGTAAATGACTCTTCTATGTGTTGTAAACTCTAAACTCAATCAATTAACTCTAATATTCTATTAAGATCTTTTTTCGAATAATAATTAATTATTATTGAACCTTTTTCATTTTTCTTGAATTTTATTTTTACTTCAGTTCCAAATTTATTTCTAAGTTTGTCTTCGGTATCATCGATTATCGCTTTTAATTCTTGCGATAACTCATCATTCTCACTTGATTCTTTTTTTACTATTTTGCCAAAGTTTTTCACAAAAGCTTCGGTTTCTCTAACAGATAGCTCATTTTCTACTATGTGTTTCCATGCCTTTATTATACTTGGAATATCGCTTAGACCTAGTAAAGTTCTAGCATGACCACCAGTAATCTCATTCTGAGATAAACTTTTTTGAACAACATCAGGTAGATTCAACAATCTAAGATTATTAGTTACTGTTGTTCTATTTTTACCGACTTTTTTTGCAACTTCTTCTTGGGTTAATTTAAATTCGTCTATCAATCTCTTATAGCTAATTGCTATTTCAATAGGGTTTAAGTCTTCCCTTTGTAAGTTTTCGATAATAGCAAATTGAAGCATTTGCTCATCGTCAACATCTTCTTTTATATATGCAGGAATCTCTTTTAGTCCAATTAATTTAGACGCTCTATAACGTCGTTCACCGGAAATAAGTTCAAAGTGTTCATCTACACGTCTAACAGAAATAGGTTGTATCAACCCATGCGTTTTAATAGACTCAGCTAATTCTTCTAATGCTGTTTGGTCGAATTCCTTTCTAGGTTGCCATGGATTAATTCTGATTTTTTTTATAGGAATACTAGAACTAGAACCTACATTTTTCAATGCTTCTTCTTCGTTGTCATCTTCTCTTTTTATGTCTGGAATTAAGGCACTTAGCCCTCTCCCCAATCCTTTCTTTTTAACCATGTTATATATTTTTATTTCGAGTTTTTAATAATTTCTTTTGCTAAAGATAAGTAGTTTTGTGAACCTTTTGAAACAGCGTCATACAGTATTGCAGGTTTACCATGACTTGGAGACTCAGACAACCTAACATTTCTACTTATTATAGTTTTAAATACTTTATCTGTGAAGTGTTTTTTAACTTCTTCTACTACTTCATTAGACAAGTTCAATCTACTATCATACATTGTTAGTAGTACCCCTTCTATTTCCAAATCATCATTGAGATGTTTACGCACAATACTTATTGTATTGAGTAATTGGCCTAACCCTTCAAGAGCATAGTACTCACATTGGACTGGTATCAAAACACTATCCGATGCTGTTAATGCATTTAGTGTAAGTAATCCTAATGATGGTGGACAATCAATTATAATGAAATCATAAGTAGGTTCCAAAGCATCAAACTTGTTTTTAAGTTGTAGCTCTCTATTCTTTCTAGAAATCATTTCAATCTCTGCACCAACTAAGTCAATATGAGAAGGTATCAGTTTAAGAAATTCTAATTCTGTATTGACTGTCGCATTTGCAATCGAATCTTCATTGACAAGTACATCATAACTTGATATTTCTTGACTTTTAGAATCAATACCCAAGCCCGCAGTTGCATTGGCTTGTGGATCTAAATCTAAGAGAAGTACTTTCTTTTCTAATGCAGCAAGTGATGCAGCTATATTCACTGCTGAAGTAGTTTTACCTACTCCACCTTTTTGGTTTGCTACGGAAATTATTCTATTATTCATCTAATTTTCAATAAATTTAAGATTTATTTTTTGCTGTTCAAAACTTTAGAAATTAAAAATAAAAAACCCCTTATCCTATAAATTGGAAAAGGGGTTTATAACTTTTTTAAAAGAGTTACTTAATTATTGCTATTTTCTTGTAGAACTCTTGTGTCGGAGTCTCGAAATAAATCAAATAGTAACCTGTGTTTAATGATTCAATACCAAATGGGATATTGTAACTACCCTCCGTAGTTACTTCACGTTCATCAAGATTAATTTTATTACCTAGCATATCAAATACACTAACTATATGATTTCCTTTTTCAACAGTTGAAAGCTCTATACTCGTACTTGAAACAATAGGGTTTTGAACGAGTTTTATAGAAGGCTCAATTTCAGAAAGAGTAAATAACCTAAGATGACCACCTTCTTCACAAACTCCAGTTAAGGTAAATTCTGCAGTATCTAATACAAAATCTGCAATACCTCCAGAAAGTACATCAACAGATTTGATAGCTATTTCTGAAACTTGTTTGTTACCTAATTTTGCTAACATAGGTATGTTTGCAAATGCATATTGTGCTTGAGTTGTGTTTACTTTTGGTGTCTGAATGAATTGAATTTCTCCAGTTATATCAAGTTCAGCAATGTCATCTGAAATTATAGTATGTTCTCTATCTGTTGGTTGCATAACAGTATAATTGTACTGTATTACTATTCGTAAATCTTTATGTAATTGTTCATTAAGATTATCATTTTTATCTAGAATATAAATCGGTAAATTGAAATTCTGTCCGGGAGAAGCTGATAATTCTTCTGTAGTTGCTTCACCTTGTACTAGTATTAAATCAAATTTTCCGTTACTTGTATTTAGTCCTGCAGACTGGCTACCATTACTATTTAATGCATCCGCCTTAATAAAACTAAGAGGAGTAGTTAATGTTGGCAGCCCATTCAATACTTCGAACTGCATATTGTATGTTTGAGTTCCTGTGAATGGAGAATTCAAATCAAATTTATGCGATACTTGATTAGTACCTACTAAAGTCCCATTAACAGGGTTTAATAGTGATTCATCAAATTGTATTGTAAACTCTATAGAATTCGTACCTGAAGATAAAAATCCTGTTTGCCCATTCAATGTGACTGGAATTGTAGTAGTTCTACCGATATAATCCTTATTGTCATTTGCTATTGATAAATTAGCTACAGACAACGTTGGTTTACCTTCAACAGTTATATTCTCTAAAGTTGTGCTACATGGTTGATTAACAACTAGATATAAAATACCTGATTTATCAACTGGATTGCTAGCATTTGGAGTATAAGTGACATCTAAGTTATATATTCCACTACCTGGTACAGTAAAATTAGTAGCACTTACACTAAATTCAGGTATAGGGTTCTTAGTTGCATCCCCAACATAGGCATCTACCACATCGTAAGGCGCCGAATTAGGATTAGTTATTTCAACTCCACTAGTTACACCTGTACCTATTACGGCTGAGATGGAAACTGCTTTATTTACTACTTCTGGCGAATTAATAGAACCAGTTACATTAACTTTCTTAACTACATTTCCGCATTCACTTGTGAATGTTATTTCACCATTATATGTATTATTAACACCAGATTCGAAACTAATTGTCACGACAGCAGTACCAGATGTAAGGTCATAACTTACTAAGTCTGTTTTAAATTCAGGAATATTCGAGTTAGCAGTTACATTGTAACCAAAAGCACTTACATTACTTAATGTTAATGTCTTTGTTGCTGGGTTTCCAAGATTAGCACATATTTCTCCGAAATTATGGTTTGGCTCTGAAACATTATAATCTACAGCTAACATTTCTCCTTCTAATTTCACACTATACGGACTATTATCAGAGTCGTTAGTAAATATCAAATTAGTAGTTTGAACACCATTAGCTTGAGGAGTAAAATCTACAGTTACGTCAATATTATTAGTACTATTAGCAGGAACTTTAAGAGTAGTAGGTCCTGTATATGTAAAGTTAGTTCCATCTTGTAAAGCAATATTAGTAATGTTAAGCTCTACTGGACCATCATTTTTAACTTCTACTATAATTGTAGATTTAGGATTAACACAATTTACATCAGCAAAAGTAGCAGCAGTAGCTGCTATTTGAGGTTTACCAGCTCCACCACCTTTTAGGTTTGCTTCGAAATCACCTTTATTTGTTTTCACAGTATATAATGCTTCTCTATCTCCTTGATCAGTAGGTCTAAACGTTGCTTCTATATCTATACATTCACCAGGTGCAAGAGTTTTAGTTTGACTAGTTACACCAAAATCAGTTTGATGAGCTCCACCAGAAACTATTATATTATCTACATCTAAAGTTTCATCTGTTAGATTACAAAATCTTTGAGTAAAAGTCTTTTGTTCTTGATCGCCTTGATTTACATTTGCGAAGACAATATCTTCGGCATATATAAATCCAGATCTTGGAGTCATAGTTAATCCGGAACAACCTGTACCTTCAAAGTTGATTGTACCACCATAGAACTCTCTGTTCTCTGGTTTTATTGATACTTTAATAATTCTTGATTCATCTTTATTTAATGTAAATGGAGGAGCAGAACCACCCCAATTCGTTACGGTGAATATATTCGCCGGAGTAGCATTAAAACCAGTTATTTCTAGTTTATTTTTTTCAGCAGTAATTTTAACATCAAACTCTTTTGCTACATTCAACGCTTGATTTATCTCTAAAAAACTACGTTCAGTAATATCTAGATTTGGTTTCAAATCATCAGATATAGTATATGCTTTCGTGTCAGTTACTGCAGGATTAAACCCAGAATAAGTTAGAGTTATTTCTCCATCATTACAATCAGATTCAAAATCAAGATAACAAGGAGCAGGAGTTCCAAACCCTTGTGCCGATTGTAAAATTTGAGAATAAATATCTGCAACTTGTTGTTCATTCAATAGATTTTCATAATAATCACCGCCTGTAGCTCGTGATATACTTAACAGTTTGGCTTTAGAATTTGGGTCAAGTGATGTATCATTCGGGTCAGGAGCAGTTGGGCCAATTGCCAATGAATAAATAGTAGTATTAGTTTCATTTGCTTTTTGTATTATCAATCCATCTTGGATAGGGCCATGTTTAGAATTTTCTTGGTGAAATCCATCAGTCATAAAAACTATAACAGGTTTGTATTGTGCATCCTTAACTAAACCAAATGCACCACCTTCATTATTTTCGTCGTATCCTAAAAATCCAGCATTATAATTAGTAGCATTAATCAATCTATAATCAGTTGCTTGTTTCAAAGAGTCTTTATCAGTTGTAAATCTAAGTAATTGATTATAATCGAAAGTCTTTGAAAATACACCAATCGCACATTCGAATTGTCCATCAGGTAACTGATCGATAAACTGTTTAGCAACATTCTTGATAACAGTATGTCGAGATGGAGGAGTAGAAGTTTCATTACTAATGTTATAGTCCATAGAACTAGATGCGTCAAAAATTAGAATTAGAGAGAATCTAGCTTGATCTGGAGGGCAAGTAGGTGAGGTAAATGGAGTATTGATCCCCAAATCCTTCAACTCAAAATCCAAATCACTCAGATTTCTGACCTCAGCCCCAGAAGCATCTTTAACTCTAAATTCTGCTCTCAGAGTAGGGAAATTTGTCGTAACTACTCTTTCTATCTCAATAGATTGTGAGAACACCATACTACTACAAGACAGCAATAACAAATAAACTAATAACTTAATATTTTTCATTTTTTCGTACCAATTTTATTTCAATTTTTATATTAACAGTTTAGTTATAAAATAATTACATTAATCAATAGGAGTTATGATACTAATCACAACGGTTCTACTATAGAACCTTCCTTCTGGGTAATCATTGTCATAAAGTAGCTTTTTCTCACCTAAACCACGAGCTGTAGTCTCAGGGTTTAGTGACAAGTAATCAGCTACATTGTATGCTCTCCTTTGAGATAGTTTTTGATTAGCAATCTCATTACCTAATCTATCGGAATATCCAATGATATCAGGTATCGAATAGCTTCTCAATCTTTGTTTTGCTTTATCTGCGATAAATATATTTCTATCGTTCAGTTCTGCTTGATTATACCCGAACCCAATCATAGAGTAAATATCAAATTCCTTATCAGGAAGTACATTTTCAAATTTGTACTCTAT